>JAAYQH010000388.1 GCA_012519365.1 Planctomycetota bacterium
CGGCGTATGTCCCTGCCGGGGCGATTCAATTCGAGGTGGACAATGCGGCCGGTTACTCGGTGGGCGAATTCATTATTGTTCAGCGCACACCCAATCAATTCTGGATTGATGACCTGGCGATGGGACAGTGGGGCTGGACGCCGAGCGGATATAACGTGGAGTATGAGCGGCATATTGCAGCAATTTTGGGCAATACGGTCACGGTCGATGCACCGCTGGTTGACGTCATTCAGGACAAGTACGGGGGCGGACGGATTTACAAGCCGACAATGATTTCTCGTATCCGTCAAAGTGGTGTCGAAAATCTGCGTATTGAGTCGTGTTACAATGGACAGACCGACGAGGAGCATCCCTGGAACGCGGTGCGGGTGCGTTATGCCGAGGATTGCTGGGTGCGCGGCATAACGGCCCAGTATTTTGCTTATTCCTGCGTCAACGTGTCCGCTTATGCAAGACGTGTTACCATTGAGGATTGTGCCTTCCTCGATCCGAAGTCTCTTATTACCGGCGGTCGCCGCTATTCGTTTAACCTTGAAAGCACGGCCACACGCATTCTTTTTCAGCGTTGCTATTCGCAGGAGTCTCGCCATGATTTTGTGCTGGGCTCCAAGACACGCGGTCCCAACACCTTTGTGGATTGTTATGCAGATCGGTCTTTTGCCGACAGTGGACCGCATCATCGATGGTCCACCGGAGCCTTGTTTGATAATGTCTATTCGAGTAATACGCTGGCGGTGGAAAACCGCCAAAGCAGCGGTTCCGGGCATGGGTGGTCGGGCGCTCAAATAGTATTCTGGAACTGTCAGGCGACGAATCAGAAGTGTGATGCTCCCAAAGGGGCGATGAATTTTGCCATTGGTTCTCGCGCGAATAAACGTGAAGGCTCGTGGGCGCCCGAGGAACCGTTTGGCTGGTGGGAACATCAATGGCAGGTGGTTACCCCCCGCAGTCTCTATTTTCAGCAGTTGGCCGATCGGCGAGGGGAGGCGGCGGTCGATGCGGTTGCCTTGCCCGCACAGAGAGAAGGACGTATTTGGGATGCCTTGTCGGCCTGGAAGGGGGAAGATCGCTTTCAGCCTTGTCCGCTAAGAGACGAGCCCAAAGATCAGCCGCTGGTTATCGGGGCATCCGTCATCTTTGAAGTTGTTCCGCAGCCGAACGCTGCTATCGTCGAATACCAATGGTATGAGGTATTCGACTCGGACTACATCAGGATCGGGGACAATGGTCCGCTGCTGATTTTGTCGAATGCCCAGGCCTCTGACTTCGGACGGACGTTTTTCTGTCGTGTGGTAACCGACAAAGGGCCCTACTGGTCGGAGAGGGCGAAAATCGTGAATGCGGCCGGTCCAACCAATATCGCGTTGGGCCAGCCTGCACGTACCAGCAGTGTGTACGGCAGCAGTTATACCGCCGACAAGGCCGTGGATGGACAGGCCGCTACCTTTTGGAATTCTGCGGCGTCGGATGATTATCCCTGGTGGGTGGTTGATACTCAGCAGCCGTATTCTATTGCTGTCGTACGTTTTATCAATAGGGCAACAGCGACGGCGTCGCTGCTGGCGCGGTTGAGCGATCTGCAGGTTGAAGTGCTGGACGGGCCATGGCCGGAATGCGAGGTGATTTTTACGTCTGCCTTGATCAATCCGGGCAATGTGATGAACATCCAGAACGAAGGCCCCAACGGACAGTTGACCTGTCCTCTGCCCCCATTGACAACCGGCCGTTATGTACGCGTGTCCAAGCTGACAGGGCCGGGGCAAAGTTACTCGGATACCCAGACCAATATCGCCGAGATTCAGGTTTTCGCCGCGGCATCTATCCCGCCGGCACCCGAGCAGCTGACGGCTCAGCCGGACGATGGGAAGATCACGCTGAACTGGCAGAATATCGACGATGCAGATATTTGCGGGTATGTAGTCTATCGTTCCACCACACAAGGCGGGGGCTATAGACGTATTGCCGAGGCCCTGACTGAATGTGTTTATAGGGATGAAAGCGAATTGGATATAAACAAGCGTTATTATTATTGCGTTCGAGCAGAAAACACCGCGGGGCAGTTGTCGAATTTTTCCAATGAGGCAGCCGCGCGGCCGCAGTTTTCTCCCGCTGCCCCGAGGGGAATTGGGGCCGCCGGCAGCGACGGCGTTGTATACCTTGTCTGGCAGCCCGCTACCCAGCCGGATTTTTTGCACTACACGGTGTATCGCAGCCGTTTCGCCGATAGCGGTTTTCTTCCGATTGTCGAAGGGGTGACAGGGTGTGAGTACCTGGACGAGAGCGTCGAAAACGGTAAAACGTATTATTATACGCTTACCATTACGAATGAGGAGGGAACCGAATCGGCATTTTGTGAACCGACAGCGGTGATTCCGAGCGTCTGGGCCAATTTCCCGGAAAATGCGGCATTGCACAAGCCGACCACGGCCAGCAGTTATTACGCCGATGCGGTTCCGGGATACGCCGTCGATGGTCTGGTTTTGGATTATCCGTACATCTGGCATTCTGGGCGGTTTGATACGGATTTGCAGCCCTGGATACAGATCGATTTGGAAGCGGCTTTTGCGATAGAGCGGGTTTTGATTTATAACCGTAACCACCCCGGCACCTATTCTCGCAATCGTGATTTTGATTTGGATATTCACGATGATCGAGGTGGGCTTGTCTGGTCGAACTATGATGAAACAACAGGGCAAGGTGAATTGATCAATCCGGGCAACCGGATGAACAGCCCGGCGGTGATTGATTACATCGTGCCTTACAACGCCTTGGGGCGTTTTGTCAAATTGACCAAACGAAGTGGTTTAGTGGGGGATGCGGCCACGGCCAATATTTCGGAAATTGAGGTTTGTCCGAGGCTTTTGGTAGCGCCGGTAACCGGTCTGACGGTTCAGGGTGGTAAACAATCGGTGCTGTTGAGATGGGACATCCACCCCGATCCTGCGGCGGATTTTTGTATCTATCGACGCAGCCAGACCGACAGCGACTATTTTCGGCTGGCCTATAGCGGAGGGACAACTGCCTTTACAGACACAACGGCGATGCGGGGGACGTGGTATTATTATAGTGTAACGGCAGTGGACGACCGAGGTCATGAGTCCGGCTATTGCCCAGAGCAGCCGGCGGCACTCATTTTGTCGGCCGATCTGGACAACGATAACAAGGTGGATTGGACGGATTTTTCCGTTCTGAGCCGCCAATGGCTGACGGATGGTTTTATGATACCTTCGGCGGATATAGCTCCGGAGGGAGGCGATGGCATCGTGAATATTGACGATTTACTTGTCGTGATCGAACAATGGCTGATAAATAATTTTATGGAAAGGACAGATTCATGAGGATGTTACACAGGTCGAGACGTTTATTTCTTCCCTTTCTGCTTATTTTGCTCACGGCCGCAGGCCTCAATTCTGCAGCAGATTATTCGGTGGCCTCGCCGGACGGAAACATTGCCGTTACGGTGACGGTCGATGAGGAGAACGGGACATTATTCTATCGCATTGAAAGTCGAGGCAGCGAGATTGTTTCGGCCAGTCCTGTCGGCATCCATACCAGCCGGGGTGATTTTCGCACCGGATTGACGTTTGTAAGCCAATCTGTCAATGAAATCAATGAGACCTATATCCTGCCGCATGGGAAAGTTTCGACCTACAAAAATCACGCCAACGAACAGACTCTGCGTCTGAGCAAAAACGGGCAATCCATTGAAATACTGTTTCGTGCTTACAATGACGGAGTCGCCTTTTGCTTTGTCATCCCCGGCAGCGGCGAAATCGAGTTTTTTGAGGAAACCAGTGCCATCCATTTGGCCGGACGGGACGTTACCTATTGGGGGCAGCAGCATCCCAATCGATATGGCTATGAGGGTTCCCTCGGGCCGGTCACCGCAGACCGTTTATCCGTTCCGGTTCTGGCCTGCCTCAAAGACAGCGGCCATTATGTATTGATGGGTCAAGCGGCTACCTATGGACATTATATTCAGCCGCATTTTGAACGCTCAGGGTCGGCCTTTCGGTATTGTTTTCCGCTGGATCAATCGCGAATCGGTCCGGTTCGCAGCACGCTTCCGTTCCAATCACCGTGGCGAATGATTATTATTTCGCCGAGTACACCGGCTCGGATCGTCGAGTCGTATTTGGTGGAAAATCTCAACCCGTCCACCGATTCAAGACTGCTGAATCCCGATGGTACAGTCCGGCAATGGGTTCGTTCCGGACGGGCGATGTGGGATTATATAGCCGGCGACCGGGACAATCCGATAATGTGGGTGGATTTAGTCGCAGCGATGGGGTGGGAGTATTATCTGGCGGATGCGGGATTTGCCGATCGCTGGGGTGGTGAGCAAGCCGTTCGTAAAGCAATCCGCTATGCCGCTTCGAAAAATGTCGGTATTATCGGCTGGGCGCATACGCGCGACTATGACACCTACGAAAAAGCCGCCGCCGCGATGCGCCGTTATGCTGAATGGGGACTAAAGGGCGCCAAGATTGATTTCTTTGACCATAACACCCATGATGAAAATCCGACGCAGTGGCGCGATTATGAGGATACGCAGCGGAGTCTTCAGATGCGCGACTGGATATTCGAGCTGGGTATTGAGAACCGTTTCGTGCTGGAGCTGCACGGCAATACGATGCCGAGCGGCGAACGACGGCGCTATCCCCATTTGATGACGCTTGAAGGGGTTGACGGAATGGAACGAAAAACCAAACCTGCCGCCAATGACCTGACGATTCCCTATATGCGGAACGTCATGGGGCCGGTTAGTTATACGGTTATCCATTTTGACAGATCACCCGGGTCCGATGCCTATCAACTGGCGATGCCCATTGTGTATGAAGCCGGCATCATGATTTACGCCGAACATGGACAGAAGCTGCTTGCCTGGACCGGCAAAGAGATGATTCAGAAGATTCCTTCGGCCTGGGACGAAACTCGATTTATCGAAGGCAAGCCTGCCGAATACATTCTCCTTGCCCGACGAAAAGGACAGGACTGGTTCGTTGCCGGTATGACCGACCAGGCGCGCACGGCTGTGTTTGAGCTGGACTTTCTGGATGAAAATTGTAGCTATGCCGCGCTTATCTTTAGAGATCAGACACAGGACGCGATGGACAGAGAAATACGAACCGTTACGCGTGCAAGCATGCTGTCGATTCCCATGCTGCAGCGGGGCGGCTTTGCGATGCACCTTAGCCCCGTTGCCCCGGTTGCTCCTTAAAGAATCGGTCAGCCTAAGGACGTTTTTGAGGCAAGTACCCCTGTACAGGAAAGAAGAGAGATGTTCAATTGTTTTTGTCGGTGTGCGGTATATGGCATTGCGGCGGTATATTTTGTGGGTGCGGCACAAGCTGCACCGGTTGAGGCGGATTCCATTGCTGCACTTCAACAGCGGATCAATAGCGCTATGCCGGGCGATCGGATCATCGTTGTCGATGGCAGTTACCTCACAACCGCTCCGATTACGGTCAATCAAGCCGGCACAGCAGCCCAGCCGATTATTATTGAAGCTCAGTCCATCAGCGGCGTTGAGATTTCGGGAACGCACGGTTTCAGCCTCGACAGTCCGGCCGCTTACATTCTTATCCGCGGGTTTAAGTTTACACATCCGGCCGGCGGCAACACCATTCACAGCGGAGCGGCTCACTGCCGTTTCACGCGGAACATTTTTGAATGTTCCGGTGCGGGTAATTTTTTGCTTGTGGCCGGTCATGATACTGAAATCGACCATAACGAGTTTCTCCACAAAGGCACCGACGGCAATATGATTGACGTGCGCGGCTCAGGCGGTCAGATTGCCCGTCGGGTTTGGATTCATCACAACTATTTTCATGATTTTTTCCCTTCCGGTTCGGGCGATGCCGAAACGATTCGCTTTGGGCTGAGCGGGTTGAGTATGTCCACCGGTGAGGGACGGATCGAATACAATTTGTTTGTCAACTGCCGCGGGGAGAATGAACTGATTTCAAACAAATCCAGCGGCAATACCTACCGCTACAATACTTTTCTGAATTCGGCGGGTGCCCAGCTGACGCTGCGACACGGCAACGACTGTCTGGTCTACGGCAATTACTTTCGCGGCACTGACGGTCTTCGCGTTTTCGGCGACCGCCACCTGATCTTTTCCAATTATTTTGAAGGCAACACGCAAGGTGTTCAGATGGGCAACGGCGGCGGTGAGGTGGCCGAGGGTGCTGCTCTGACGAGCCATGACCGTCCCGATGATGGGGTTGTCGCATTTAATACGTTTCTCAATAACAACACGCATTACCGCATGGCCGGCCGTACCCATGGCCTGGGCGCTGTACGTATTACGGTTGCTAACAATATTTTTCAGGGCGGCGGAACCATTGCCGATCTTAACGGTCCATATACCGGATCGTGGCTGGGCAATATTTGCTGGAACACCGGCAGTGCCGGCGATATGCCGTCCAGCGGTTATCAAATACGCAATCCGCTTCTGTCTGCCGATGCGAATGGCATCGTCCGTCTTCAGGCGGCCAGCCCCCTCATCGATGCAGCTGCCGGTTCGTTTCCCTTTGTCACGGTCGATATGGACGGCCAGCCGCGGGATGCCAACCCCGACATCGGGGCGGACGAGTTTTCTGATGCCCCTGTGGTCGCCCGGATTCTGACCGTTGCCGATGTGGGGCCCTTTTCCAAAGGGCTTGACCCTGTCTCCCATACGCTGAGCCATGAATCAGCGTCTGCCGGGACCGGCCTTCGGTCTGAAAGTTCTGTTTGTGATTGGTTAGAGAGATATCTGAAAGAGAAGAAAATAGCGGATTGGCCGACGGGGCTTTTGCAAGCCGGCGACAATCCAACGGACATGTCATTGAAAAAGACATCACGGACAGATCTGGCCTTGGCGGTGGCACGGATAGACTGCGAACGTATCCTCAAATTGGCCCGGTCCTGCCTGTCCATCGAACCGATATCTCTTCGCGATTATCCGGCCCCTGCGGATTATGTCGGGCCCGGCGACTTTTATTCCATGGGAGACTACTGGTGGCCCAATCCCGATACCGAAGATGGTTTGCCTTATGTGCAGCGGGACGGTCAGTCCAATCCGAATAATTTTACGGATCATCGGATGGCTGTTCGGCGGCTCCGTGACGCGGTCGCGGCGTTGACGGCAGCGTATGCATTGGAGGGCAACGAACAATATGCTCAAAAAGCGGTGCAGCTGCTGAACGTTTTTTTTGTGGATAAAGACAAGCGAATGAATCCTCATTTGATGTATGCCCAGGCAATTCCCGGGATAACCAAAGGACGCGGCATCGGCATTATCGATACACTGCATCTGGCAGAAGCGGCGATCGCGATTGACATTCTGAAGACGTCGGATGCGATGAGCTCAGAAACGCTCGATGCACTGAAACAGTGGTTTTGCGACTATCTGAATTGGATGACCACCCATCCTCAGGGCCTTGAAGAGATGAATGCAAAGAATAATCATGCCGTAGCCTATTGGGTTCAGGCGGCAGCCTTTGCCCGCCTGGTCGGCGCTGAGGACAAACTGGAGTTGGCACGGCGTTGCTTTAAGGAGGTCATAATGCCGTCTCAAATGGCACAGGACGGCAGTTTTCCCCGCGAACTGGCCCGCACCAAACCCTATGGTTACTCTATATTTCAGTTGGACAATATGTGCCTGCTGTGTGAGCTGCTTTCAACCGAGGAGGACAATCTCTGGATATACAGGCTGCCCGACGGAAGAACAATGCAAAAGGCGATGGATTTTTTGTTTCTGTATCTGAAAGATAAGTCAAAATGGCCATATCGTGCGGACATTGAGCATTTCGAAGATTGGCCGGTTCGCCAGCCTTGCCTGCTTCTGGCTGGATACGCTTTCGGACGGCCGGAGTATCTGGCGCTGTGGAAGAGGCTGGATCCTGATCCGACGAATGAGGAAGTGCAGCGAAATATGGCGGTTACTCAGCCGCTGTTGTGGTTACTCAGAAGCGATGAAATTCCGCTGCTGAAAGTTAATTCTTGCTCTTGGGGAAATTAAAGGAGAGAATGCATCATATCTTTCGCACTTTGAGAAGTGGATAAAAAGCCTTTTTTTGGTCGATAGTAAGTGAAACGATCAGATATCCCAAGGACTTTA
>JAAYQH010000389.1 GCA_012519365.1 Planctomycetota bacterium
CCAGGTGGACCCTTCGGTACCGACGAAAAATTCCGATTCGCGGTTTTAGCAGCCGTTGATCTGTCGGCACATGCTGTGAATATGCACATCCTGGCCGTAGTCGAAGTCCACGCTGAAAAAGTCGTATTGGTTGCCGGTTTGACGCCGTGCCCGTCCGCCGAATCCCAGCGCCGCTTCAGGGTGTCTGCCGATGTACCAGTTGGCGACATCGATATTGTGGACGTGCTGTTCGACGATATGGTCGCCCGACATTTCGGTGAAGCTGACCCAGTTGCGTACCAGATAGGATGCGTCCGATTCGCCTTCTTGACGTCGGTTGAACCACAACGCTCCGCCGCACCACCACACCTTGCCGCTGGTCAGTCGGCCGACAGCGCCATTGGCCACGGCCCAGGCGGTCTGGCGATAGGCCGCCTGATGGCGCCGTTGGGTCCCGGCGACCACGGCCAGTTTTTTCTGGGCTGCCAGTTTGCCCGTTTCCATAATCTTTCGTGCGCCGGGCGGATCGACGGCAACCGGTTTTTCCATAAAGACGTGCTTGCCTGCCTTGATCGCGGCGTCAAAATGCACCGGCCGGAAATTCGGCGGCGTAGCCAACAGTACCACATCGGCGTCGGAGGCCATCACTTTTTTATACGCCTCGGCGCCTTCAAAGCAGCGATCCTCCGGCACACCGTATCGTCGAGCCGTACCGACAGCCCTGTCCATAAAGAAATCAGCCAAGGCGACGACCTCGGTGTTAATATTCAGGTGTTTGGCGGCATTCAGGCAATCGCCCAAGGCTCCGCTGCCGCGTCCGCCGCAGCCGACTACGCCGATTTTGAGGGTTTCCTGTCCGGCCGAAAAGACTACGCCGGGATTGACCAGCAGCGAGGTTGCCGACAGCGCCGCAGCGCCCTTGACAAAATCGCGTCGTGAAAACGTCTTGACGATTTCGTTATCCATTGACAAGTCTCCTAAAAAGTAAGTATTGATAAACTGACCTCTGACCTCTGTCACTTCAACGGTTTTAACACAATGTTTCGAAACTCAATCGGCGAACCTTCCGATTGCAGACAAATCGCCCCCGCGCGCGGCCACACATTAAACGCGCGATTTTGATGAACGCCGTTGACATATAGATCGATCATGTCTCCTTTGCAGACAATCTTATAGTGATTCCATTGTCCGACGGGATGTTCGCTGGATGGGTTTTTCTTCGGCACGACGGTAAAGATGCTTTCGCCTTTCGGCTCATAGCGAACGCCGTTGACCGTCAGGGTTGAGCCGGGCTGAATTGCGACAAAATCGCCGGCGTGTTCATGCTGAAGTTGGGCCTCGATGCACTGGGGCCAGATTTTATCTTCGCCAATGGCATGCAGCAGAACGCCGCTGTTTGTCGGTTCTTCGGGCCATCGCCATTCCACTTCAAGAACATAATCGCTGTAGTGTCCGATGGTACGCACATAACCGGTCGGCGTTCCTTTGCAGTGCAGCACGCTGTCGCGCACCGACCACACCTGGCCGGGTTGAACAGAGGGGTCCTCCAGATAGGTTTCCCATCCCTCCAGATTTTGGCCGTTAAACAACGCCGTCTGCTGCGTACAGCCGCACAGTGCCAACATCGCAACACAACAGCCCACACCTTTTACTATTCGTCTCATGAGCGGTCTCCTAACTGTCTCTGTTAATGTCTGGCCTCTGATCTCACACATCACATAGTTTCACCGCCTGCGCTAACGACCGCAGCGGATCACGCCGCGGAACAAATTCCTGCCCCACGTAGCCGTCAAAGCCTGTCTGGACAATTGCCCGCATAATGGCCGGATAGTTCAGTTCCTGCGTTTCGTCGATTTCATTGCGGCCGGGTACGCCGGCGGTGTGATAATGACCGATGCACTCTTTGTATTCGCGGATTGTGTCAATCACATCGCCTTCCTGTACCTGCATATGATAGATATCATACAGCAATTTGAAGTTTGGCGAGCCGATGCGTCGTACCAGTTGTCCGCCCCACGACGTCCGGTCGCACATATAATCTTTATGGTTGCGTTTGGAATTGAGCAGCTCCATACACAGCGTCACATTTTTTTGCTCGGCAAAGCCGACAATTTCTTTGAGAGCGATTTCGCAGTTTTTCATTCCCTCATCGTCGTCCATTCCGGCTCGGTTACCGGAAAAACAAATCACATTGGGGAAGCCCGCCTCGGCGGTTCTTTCGATGCTTGCACGAATCTGCGCCAGACACGCAGCGTGATTTTCTTTTCGATTGAGCCCTTTGGTGATGCCGTGGCTGGGTGTCATAGCACAAATCAAGCCGTGCTTTTGCAGGGTGGCCCAGTCGTTCGGCTCGACCAGTTCAATGGATGTGATGCCGATGGAGGCACAATAGGCTGCAAATGATTCCAGCGGCTGATTGCCGTAACACCATCGACATACGGATTGCTTGATGCGTGCGTTATGTTCCATAGGCGTCTCTTGCCCCCATGCGGTTGATTGTGTAAAACGTCCCGCTGCCCCGGCCAGCAGTCCTGCCGACGCGCCCGCGACGAATCCTCGTCGTGTCAATCGAGTATCTGTCGGTTTCATATATGACTGTCCTTTGCCGCGTTTGCGGCCGTTCAGCCCCCTTAAAAACCGCTAAAAATTATCGCAGTCACGGTAGGCCTGGATGAGTTTTTGTTCGCCTTCTTTGCCGCCGAGGCTGGTGCCGTGTTCCATGCAAATTACGCCGTCATAGCCTTTTTGATGCAAATGCTTGAAGATATTGCGAAAGTTAATCTCACCGGTGCCGGGTTCTTTTCGTCCGGGATTATCGCCGACGTGGAAACTGCCGATCTCACTCCAGGCGTTGTCGATATTGGGGATCAGGTTGCCCTCGGTAATTTGCTGATGGTACAGGTCGTTGACGATCTTGCAGCACGGATGGTTCACCGCCCGGCAAATCGCATAGGCTTGGGCAATTGTCGTTAAAAACAGCCCCGGATGGTCGCGTTTGTTCAGGGGCTCCAGCACAATCACCAGGCCTGATTCTTCACAGACTTCGGTCAGATAGCGGAGATTCTCGATCACATTGGCGGTCTGATAGCCCCAATCCATTCGCTGATTGTACCGCCCCGGCACCATCAGGCCCCACTTGGCGCCGGTGCGTTTGGCGGTTTCGATGCCGCTGCGGACGCGATTGATCAAATCTCGGCGGATGTCCGCATCGTTAAGCACAAAGCTTTCCTTGCCGAAATCCGCATACATGACAAACGGTCCCAAGTCCATATTCCGCTCGCGCAGGGCATTGCCGATGCGTTCCTGCAGATCGGCCGGTTTTCCCATCAGACCGTTGTCAAAAACCGCTCGAAATCCCTGGTCGTGCATAAATTTGATGTTGTCAATCGGATCATTTCCGGCATGCTGGCTAAACCGTCCAAGATCGGGGGCATACTTGAGTTTGAAGGGAGCGTTAGAAGGGGTAGATGTGCTTTCCGCCGCGGCCGTGGACCCTAAGCCGGTCGCAAGGGCGGTTCCCGCGGCCAAAGTGCCTGCTAAAAAATGACGCCGATCCATAATACCTCCGTAGTCGAGAGTTTCTATTCTTATTAAATTACGAAAGGAGACCCATCGAAAAAGATTCCTATCCCCTTGCGCAATGTCACAGACGGCATATTTTGCAAAAAGACATCAAAAGTACCATAAAAGACGCTCTTTTGGTCCTTTTATTGCGTAAAAAACCAATGTGTCGGTTCGTCGTCGGAGCATTCGACGGTCGGAAGCCGGCCCGATCTCGGTGTTATTCGTCGAGTTTTCCGGCGTCTTTGAGCAGTTTGTATTCGACGCTGTCCACCAGGGCCAGCCAACTGGCTTCAATAATGTTTTCCGACACGCCGACAGTGCCCCACATATCTTCTGAGTCCCTGCTTTCGATAACGACGCGAACGCGGGCTGCGGTCCCGGCCCGGGCATTGACGACCCGGACCTTGTAATCGATCAGGCTCATGGTCTTGATATTGGGATAAAATGCCTCCATTGCCTTACGCAAGGCCCCGTCCAGCGCATTGACCGGGCCGTCGCCTTCACTGACGACGTGTTCGATTCGACCGTCCACGGCCAATTTGACCGTTGCCTCTGTAACTATTTGTCCTGATTTTGTCCGCTCAATATCCACATGGTACTTGAACAGATCAAAACTGGGCGTGTAGGTGCCCACAATCTTCTTAATAAGAAGGTCAAAACTGGCCTCAGCGGTCTCAAACTGGTAGCCTTCTTTTTCCAGTTCCTGCACCTTTTGCAGGATCTGGCGGGCGACTTTTCGGTCGCTGATGATTTTTTTCTTTTCAAGTTTGTCCAAGACGTTGGACGCGCCGGACAATTCTGAAATCAGAAAACGGCGTTCATTGCCGACCAGTTCAGGCGAAATATGTTCATATGTTTTCAGGTTCTTCCGGATGGCGTCAATGTGCAACCCGCCCTTATGCGCGAAGGCGCTTTCGCCCACGTACGGCATATTGTTGATGGGGGTGAGATTGGCGATTTCAAAGGCAAACCGGGAAAGTTTGGTCAACCCGCGAAGTTTTTCATTGCCGACGGTCTCGAACCCCATTTTCAGGGTCAAATTGGGGATAATCGTACAGAGGTTGGCGTTGCCGGTGCGTTCTCCCAAGCCGTTGAGCGTTCCCTGCACTTGCCGGGCGCCGGCGCGCACAGCCTCCAGCGAGTTGGCCACGGCGCAGTCAGTGTCATTATGGCAATGAATGCCGATGGTGATGTCTTTAAACCGCTGACAGACCGCTTGCGTAATCTCATAGACTTCATGCGGCAGCGCCCCGCCGTTGGTTTCGCACAGCGTGATGGTGTCAGCGCCAGCCTCAGCGGCCGCCTCGAGCACCTTCATCGCGTAGTCGGGGTTGTTTTTGTAGCCGTCGAAAAAATGCTCCGCGTCAAAAATCACCTCACGGCCGTGTTTTTTCAGATACGCCACTGAATCGGCGCACAAGACGAGATTCTCATCCAGCCCGCATCGCAGCACATCGGTTACGTGCAGGTCCCAGGTCTTCGCGACCAGTGCCACAGCCGGCACATGGCAGGCCAGCAGCGCGCGGATGCCCGCATCGTCTTCGACCGCATTGTTGGCTCGACGGGTGTTGCCAAATGCCACAGGGCGGGCAGTCGTGAAGTGCATCTCGTCAAGCCGACGGAAAAACTCTTCTTCTTTGGGATTGCTCAACGGGAAACCGCCTTCGATATAGTCCACCCCAAACTCATCGAGCTGGCGGGCCAAAAGCAACTTGTCTTCCACCGAAAAACTGATGCCCTCGGCCTGCATCCCATCCCGCAACGTGGTATCGTAAATCTTTATTTTATCCATATTATTGGCCTTTCAGGCAATGCCATGAAACCGCTATTATACGCAAAATACCCCCAAAGTAAATACTGAAAACCAGATTTTATCATCCCTGTCAGCACGCTGTTACCGTATTGCAAGTGCAAGAGGGGAGCGACGTGTTTGGCCGACTTTGCGAGGTCTCGCTGGGCGGGGCAAAGATTCTCCTTGCATCCTATCGGGCCAAGGGGGGCAAAAACCGTCGTTGTACCGTCGCAGCTCAAAAGCCTTCTGCCAAAACGATGAACATTTGACGTCGTTTCAAAAAGCCGCTAATATCAAGGCATAAAGGCGTATAAGGGTCTTGTTAAGGGATGAGGGAGGAAACTGCCGTGTCCAACGAGACTCGCAATGCCCTGTCGTGAGGTACAGGATTTTGTCTGGAATGGTATTTATTATACAAGTGAGTTGACTAAAAAAGTCTGGAAAAACTTATGAAGATTGTAGCGGATCAGAATATCCCGTTTGTGGAGGCGTGTTTTTCGTCGCTGGGACAGGTTGAGGTGTATCCGGGGCGGGCGTTGACTGCTTCGCAGGTGGCCGATGCGGACGTGCTGCTGGTTCGCAGCGTCACGAAGGTGGACCGGTCGCTACTGGCCGGCAGTCGCGTCAAGTTTGTCGCCACCGCAACCATCGGCGTTGAGCATGTCGATACGGACTGGCTGGCCTCTGAGGGCATTGGCTTTGCCTCGGCTCCCGGTTCGAATGCCAACAGCGTGGCCGAGTATGTGGTGGCGGCCTTGCTGGCGCTCGGCAAAAAAAACAAGTTCAACCTGGCCGGCAAATCCATCGGCGTGGTCGGTGTAGGCAATGTCGGCTCTCGGGTTGCTCGCAAATGTGCCGCATTGGGGATGATGGTCAAACTCAATGACCCGCCGCTGGCTCGTCAGACGGGGGATCCGAAGTATCGCCCCTTGGATGAATTGTTCGACTGCGATTTTGTCACGCTGCACACACCGCTGACCAAAGAAGGGCAGGACAAAACCTTCCACTTGGCGGATGCGTCCTTTTTTGCTGCGTTGAAGCGGGGGGTGTTTTTCCTGAATACCTCACGCGGCAGCGTTCACGACACGGCCGCGCTGAAAGCGGCTTTAGGCGGGGGCAAGCTCAGCGGAGTAGTGCTGGATGTCTGGGAAAACGAACCCCATATCGATTTGGAATTGCTCCGAAAGGCCGATATTACGACGCCGCATATCGCGGGCTATTCCTTTGATGGCAAGGTGGCCGGGTTGCTGATGATTTACCGCGCTGCCTGCGAATACTTCGGCCTGACGCCGGCGTATACCGAGGCGGATTTTCTGCCGCCCCCGGACGTGCCTGAAATTGTCCTGACGCCCGACCAACTGGATGAGCCGATCGAACGGCTTGTTCACGATACTGTCCAGCAGGTTTACGCCATCAACCGCGACGATTTTAATATGCGGGAGATTTTGCTGGTGCCGCCGGATCAGCGTGGGGCGTTTTTCGATCGGCTGCGAAAGGAATATCCCCGCCGACGGGAATTTCAGAATACGACGGTGGCGGTGCCGAACGTTTTGCAATCAGAGGCGGCCTCTATTGAGTCTTCTGAAGGCAGGCTGGAAGATTCCGCCCGGCGTTTGGCCGAGATTCTGTCCGGCATCGGCTTTCAGGTGCGGAGATTTCAATGAACATCTCGCCCAAAACCCTTGAATGGCCCGCTGGTCGGCTGGATTTTTCCGGAGGGGCACTGGTCATGGGGATCGTCAATGTGACCCCCGATTCCTTCAGCGATGGCGGGCGATTTTTTGACGTGGACGCGGCCGCAGCCGGCGGCGTGCAAATGGTTCAACAGGGTGCGGCCATTCTTGACATTGGCCCTGAATCCACGCGTCCCGGTGCGGGGCCGGTGGCTGTGGATGAGCAAATCCGCCGTGCCGTGCCCGTGATTGAACGTCTAAGACAACAGACGGATATCCCTATCAGTATCGATACCGACAAGCCAGCC
>JAAYQH010000390.1 GCA_012519365.1 Planctomycetota bacterium
TATCCAGCCCCATAAAATTAAGATCGGGAATCATTACCGCAAAGACCACGCCACCGGCAAAAATACCTACCGCCAACTTGGTCAGCACGTAGGCGACTAACGAAATAAGCGACAGCACAGTCCGATTGACCGGCGAAAACCGCCGTTCGAGAAACTCCGGCATCGTAGAGACCTTGGACCGCATATAAAACGGTACCAACACCCATCCAAGCACCAGCAAACACCACGCATGCAGTTCGTAATGCGCCATTGCCACGCCGTCGGTTGCACCTGATCCGGCCAGCCCTACCAGATGTTCGGAGCCGATATTCGACGAAAACACCGCCGCTCCGATGACCCACCAGCCCAAGTTGCGTCCCGCCAGAAAATACTCATCGCTCGTTTGCGACTGCTTTTCTTTCAGGTAAGCCCACCAGGCAATACCAAATACGACGACGAAATAGCCCAGAATTACGAGCCAGTCAATAGCATATAAAGCTGTCATACCTTCCCCTTTCTATGGAGTTCAGGAAATCGCCGAAAAGACACGGTTTAGCGTACTGAAAATTTGTGAAGCGTGGTCGTCTTATACGTTTCACCCGGCCGCAACACCGTTGAGGGGAATTGCGGTTTATTGGGGCTGTCCGGGAAATGCTGCGTTTCCAGACAGAAGCCATAGCGATGACCATACACCTTACCCTCTTTGCCGACCAGCGTGCCGTCAAGGAAGTTGCCGGCGTAGAACTGAACACCCGGCTCGGTGGTCCAAATCTCCATCACACGTCCGCTGCTCTGTTCGCTGACACGAGCTGCCAGCGTCATTTCGCCGACATGGTACTTGTTTAGCACCCAGTTGTGATCGTAGCCTTGTCCGTATTGAAGTTGGTCAAAATCGGCGTCAATGCGATCGCCGATTTTCGTCGGTCTGGTAAAGTCCATCGGGGTGCCTTTGACTTTTAATATCTCACCAGTGGTGATAAGCCCTGCATCAACCGGGGTATAGTGGTCGGCGTTAAGCATCAGCTCGTGGCTAAGAATATTGCCGCTGCCCTGCCCGGCCAGATTAAAATAACTATGATTGGTCAGGTTGCATACCGTCGCCTTGTCTGTCGTTGCGGTATAATCGATCCGCAGTTCGTTGGCGTTGGTCAGGGTATAGACCACCGTTACATCCAGAGTGCCCGGATATCCTTCTTCCATATCACGACTGCGATAATGCAATTTCAGGCCCACGCTGTCTTTGCTCTGGACCGGCTCGGCTTTCCAGAGAACCTTGTCGAATCCTTTCAGGCCGCCGTGTAAATGATTTTCGCCGTTGTTGGCCGCCAACGTATAGGTTGTTCCGTCCAGCACAAACTTGCCCTGGCCGATTCGGTTGCCGTAGCGTCCGATTAACGCACCAAAATAAGGCCCGCTGGCCTTGTACGCGTCGCTCAAATAACCGTCAACCGAATCAAACCCCAGCACGATATCGCCCAGTTTGCCGTTCTTGTCCGGCATCCAAAGCTCCGTCACAATGCCGCCATAGTTGGTGATTTTAGCTACCGCCCCCTTGGCGTTGGTCAGGGTGTAAAGGGTTGCTGTTTGTCCGTCCGGAAGTGTCCCAAAATCCGATTGTGTGATGCTCATCTTGCCTGTCCCCTTGAAAGTGTGTGTTTGTCCGCTCATCCCGGCGCATCCGCTCCACACAAACGCTCCGGCCAGAATGACCGCCAAACCCATCCGAAATGTTAATCCGTTCATTGCAACGCCTCCCGTGCTTAGGTTATGAAAACAGACTCAATAGACCTTTAATCGACCGGCATTTTAGCCCTTGTCTATCGAGACTGTCAATGATTATTTTGATAATTTTTAGGACGTTTTGCGAAAGATGGTGTAAAAAGAATCTGCTTAGCCATAACCTCTTGCCCTGCTCTTGGGTGCTCACATCGGACTTTTCAGCCCTATTCGCTTGCCCTCATTACTCGTGTTATTGCACAGAGTCGGTATGTTACAAAAAAAAGACCTGTTCTTTTAGAGAAACAGGTCTTTCCAAATCGTGATTTAAGATTTTACCACCAGAAACGTATACCACCTGTAGTATACCGCCACCACATATCCGGATCGTTGGCATTGCCGAAGGCTCTCCAGCTTACGTGCCCATCTGCAAAGGCAATATTACCACCTTCAGGTTTTGGCCCGTAATATCGTGAGCCGTTAATGACAAATCCTTCGGGATAAGTTTGTCGCGACCGATGATTGGTATGGTCTCGAAGCGTCCCGCCGCTTAATTCGTCAATCCCGCCGGCAGTGATTTCAAAAAATGCCAATGCTCCCAATTGAGAGGGGCCGGCAAGCACTGCGTCGATTACCATTTCTGTTGAACCGGCATTTCGCACTTCTGACAATTTGGTAATCCATTTGGCTTTTTCACCGGTTACCAATGTATCGGTCAGAGTACCGACACCTTGTTGGTTATATTTTTGGATCAAATAAACATAAGGCAATACACGATAAAAAGTGTACATTTTTTGGTTTTTCGGCAAAGTACTTTCGTCCTGAATCGGTTGGGGCTCCGTGTATGTTCCGGTAAGCCGACTAAATTGCCAATATCGAGCATCGTCCGGATTTGCATCCCGGTTGCCCGGGCAGAAAAAGGTCCCCCGCTCCTTAAAGCCTCCAAATTCCTGAATCTGTTCGGTGGACCAAAAACTCACATCCCACAGCCAAAAGCCGGCCGCCGTCCACGGCAAACGATAATCGTTCTGCTCGGCGTAAAGCGTAAGTCCCAAAGCCTGCTGTCTGAGGTTATTTCCACAGACAATCCGCTGCGCATATGTCTTTGCGCGATTCAGCGCTGGTATGACAATGCTCAGCAGCAACGCAATGATTGCAATGACGACGAGCAGTTCGATTAGTGTAAATCCTTTTTTGTGTGTTCGTCCCATAATGTACCTCATGTTAAAGCGGTTTTGTCCATTTCTGTTTTATTTTATTAAATTATGCAGCAACACCGCATAATTGGACGCGTCATTTGAAAATAACTTGACTATCAAGGTGCCTTCAATAATCCAATTCTCATTATAGCACGTTTTTTGCAATATAAATTGTCATTTTACGAATTTTTCTTGTTTTTTCACGAACCGCACCCCTCTGTATTCATATTCATAACGCCATTTAATATCATCAGTTAGATTCTCAAACCCAGAACTTTACGGATTTTCTTTGATTTATGTTCTCTTTTTTTGCCACCAAAATAAAAAATTCAGCAAAAGCAGATTTACAATACCTTTTTGCGTCAGATTGCAGTCGATTCGCTGTATGGTTGAGTCTTTTATGAATCGCATTTCTTTGAAAAATATTAACCACTTTTACGGCCGATCGGTGTATTTTATAAATAGGCGAATTAAAAAACTCTATTTTTGAATTATCAAGAGATCTTGAGTGTATATTAAAAATATTCTACTTAAAGGAGATGTTATGGCTGCTTTTCATGGTATTTTTCGGATGGCAGATCCCCCTTCTGTCAACAGTTCAGAACAAGCAGCACGGGCCGCAAATCGAGCAGAGCGAACAGAGCGGTCCGTCAAACGTGTTGAGGAAAATCTATCCAAAACCCTGCTGATTTGTGAAGCTTTATGGGAACTGCTTAGTGAACGTACCGGTCTGATGCTTGATGATCTGCATAACAAACTTTACGAAATTGATATGCGCGATGGTTCCCTGGACGGCAAAAACCAGCGAAAGGCAATTGAGTGCAGCAATTGCAAGCGAATGGTCGGTCCCCATCATTCGGTCTGTTTTTATTGCGGGCAAGTAATTGATGATTCCGTCTTTCGCTTATAGCGACACAAACCGCTGCATCCCACTATACTGCACCGTAACTCAATGGCTTTTGAGGATATCAAGGGTGGCGGTGCCCTTTGACAATAATCGCATCAGCTAAAGGCATCGCCATAGTTGATGCGCTGGACGTGTTCAATTTTCCACGCCATGGGGTGGCAGGCACGAGGAAACCCCTCGACCAATGAAAGACCGATAACGAAAGTGCGAAAAATCCTTGACACTACCAGAGGCGACCGAACCGGACCTCGACGGCGTTTGGCGTCTAGCAGCTCAACCCCAAATGAAAAAGTTTGCACAAAAAGGGATGGGATAAAATATCCCATCCTTTTTCTTTTTATTTCGACCTAAACACCCCAAGGGGCAGGTCGCTTATTTGACAGCGTCAGCCACGGCGTTGAGCAGCACTTCCGGCTTAATCGGTTTTTCGAGAACTTGTTTGACCGGCAGCCATGTCTCATCCGGCTCAAACCCGAACGGCAGGTTCATCTCTTTGCGAACCCCCGTGACCATAATCACAGGTGTATCTTTCAAATCCTCAATCTGATGCATTTCACGCGCGACATTGAAACCTTCGTCCTTGGTCGTCATCATCACATCCAGCAAAATGACGTCAGGCTTTTCCGTCTTGGCCTTTTCGACCCCTTCTTTGCCATTTGAGGCCGAAGCGACTACATACCCTCTTGCCTCAAGCAGATTTACAATCGATTCTACAAAATCACTGTCGTCGTCAATGACAAGCACTTTCTTGGCCATCTTTCCAGTCTCCTATAAACGTGAAGATTCATCTTCATCAATAGACACCCAAAATTATACCCTTGTTGCGCATCGATGTCTCGATAATTTAAGACAATTTTACAACAAATTCAAACTTTTCGGGATTCGGAATCCGCTTTTCGGTACTGATTGATGATATCGACAGTCTTTTTTGCGTCTAATTCGCCGTAGATTTTGTCGTCTATCATCATGACCGGGGCGATGCCGCAGGCCCCCAAACAGCGGGCCTCCTGCAAGGTAAACAACATATCATCGGTCGTCTTGCCGACCTCCACACCCAGTTCGCTTTTGAGTACATCCAATATCTGCTTAGCACCCTTAACATAACAGGCTGTTCCCATACACACACTGATTGTGTGTCTGCCGATGGGCTCAAGATTGAAGTAATGGTAGAACGTGGCCACCCCCCAGATATGTGCCGTCGGAATCTGGAGTATCTCGGCCACTTCATCCATGACCTGACGCGGAACATAGCCGAACAATTCTTGAGCCTTATGCAAAACAGCAATCAAATAGGATTCGGAATAGTCCTTTTGGCGAACCTCTGCCATGAATTCGCGAAGTGTCGTCATTTTATCTTGTGCTAATTCGGTCATAATGTCACCTCGTTTCTCTTTGCCTCTTTGGGAATAATACCTTTCGGCAACTTGGCCTGATAGTGCGTATGCAGATATTTATGCGATACAGAGCTAAGCGGATGCTGCAGAAATTCTTTATACAGTTTTTGGACGTCCGGGTTATCGTGGCTGCGACGAATCGTTTTGCCGCGATCCAAATCATAAAGAGCCTGAGCACGTTTTTTCAATGCCTCATCATCCAGTGGAATTGCGTTGACGCCGGCATACGGCTGGCCGCCGCCGCCGATGCAGCCGCCCGGGCAGCCCATAATCTCGATAAAGTGGTAACGCTGCGGGTCCTGTCGTACAATCTCAAGCAGTTTGCAGGCATTGCCAAGTCCATGCGCGACAGCCACACGGATTTCTTGCCCGTCCATTGTTAAACTTCCTTCTTTGACGCCTTTCAAGCCGCGTACGGCATCTACCTCAATATCCACCAAGGTCTGGCCGGTATAAAGTTCATAAGCGGTGCGAATAGCCGCTTCCATCACACCGCCGGTAGCGCCGAAAATCGCTCCGGCACCACTGGACAGGCCAAGGGGTTCATCAGCCTTTTCAGGTTGGATATTTACAAAATCGATGCCTGCCGACTTGATCATCCAGGCGATTTCGCGGGTTGTGACCGAAATATCCACGCCACGCATGCCGTCGAACATCAATTCCGGCCGTTGGGCTTCGTATTTCTTGGCCGTACAGCACATCGCCGCGGTACTGAAGATTTTCTTCGGGTCAATGCCCATTTTCTCAGCAAAATAGGTTTTGATCATCGCTCCCAGCATCGACATCGGCGATTTGCACGTCGAAACATTATCAATCAGGTCAGGATAAAACTGCTCAAGGCACTTCATCCATGCACTGGAGCAAGAGGTGATCATTGGCAGCGTCCCCTTGTTTTGCAAACGCTCGAGAAACTCGTTGGCCTCTTCCATAATAGTCAGATCGGCGCCGAATTGTGTGTCAAATACATAATCAAACCCCAGCTTTCGCAGTGCCGCGACCAACTGGCCTTCCATATTCTGACCGACGGGCAGACCGAACGCCTCACCGATGGCCGCCCGGACAGAGGGGGCAAACTGAGCCACCTTGACCACGTCGGGATTGTTTAACTGCTCAAACAACTCCTGTGTATGGTTTTTTTCGAGAAACGCCGCGGTCGGACAGACATTGATGCATTGCCCGCAGGCCGTGCAGACGCTTTCGGCCATCGGCAAATCATACGCAGGCATCACGACTGTCTTAAAACCCCGATGAGCCTGAGTTAGATTGTGCACCTGCTGAATTTCCGAACACATACGCACACAGCGCCCGCACAAAATGCACTTTTCAGGGTTGCGAATCACCGCCACACTGGATAAATCCTCCGCATAGCGTTTGCGCTCGCCCACAAAATGCCGTGCGCGAATCCCCATCGAAGCTGCCAGCCGCTGCAATTCACAATTGCCGTCGCGGTCGCAGGTATGGCAATCCATCGGATGATTGTCAATAATCAATTCGACAATATCCCTGCGGGCTCGACGCAGCGCGTGGGTATTGGTTTTGATCTTCATGCCGTCACTGACCGGGAAAGAACAGGACGCGATAAAATTGCGCTGCCCTTCGACTTCAACAATACAGACGCGACAAGCGCCTTCAATTGAGAGTTTGGGGTGGTAGCACAACCGGGGAATTTTGAACCCCAGTTTGTCGGCGGCCTGCATAATCGTCTGATTCGGCTCGACCTTGTAATCCCTGCCGTTAATGGTAATCGTTATCATTTTACTCATGGGTATCCTCACGCTTTCGTAATCGCATCAAATTTACAGACTTCGTAACACTGCCCGCAACGAATACACACATCCTGAAGGATCCGGTGTTTCTCTTTGCGAACCCCTTCAATTGCACCGACCGGACAAATCCGTTTGCAGGCTCCGCACCCGACACACTTGTCGTTGATAGTGTAACTGAGCAGTGCCGTGCACTGGCCGGCACTGCATTTTTTGGAATAGATGTGTTCTTCATACTCTTCGCGGAAATTTTGGATAGTGCTGAGTACCGGATTCGGAGCCGACTGGCCCAATCCGCACAGCGACGACCGTTTAATCATTTCGCCCAATCGCACCAATTTATCAATATCCTCGGGTTCGCCTTTACCTTCGGTAATGCGGGTCAGGATCTCAAACATCCGTTTGGTGCCTTCGCGACACGGCGTACACTTGCCGCACGATTCATCCTGCGTAAATTCAAGGAAGAACCTAGCCAGCGAGACCATACACGAATCCTCATCGATGACAATCATACCGCCGGAGCCCATAATTGAGCCGGCTTTGGCCAGCGATTCA
>JAAYQH010000035.1 GCA_012519365.1 Planctomycetota bacterium
ACGCCCGCCGGGGCTGTACACATCCTGCCGTCGGCGATGACCCAGCGAAGCGTAATTATTCAGTCGTGAATCGATGCAACCGGAGGTAATCCCCCAAAACAGCCGCGGCCGACCCATCGCCCGAAACGGCTCAACGCTGCGCCAGTCCGGCTGTGCCAGAATCGCCACGCGAAACCCGTGATGCGTCAGCCATCGGCCCAACAATGCCACCCCGAACGCCGGGTGATCGACATAACCGTCGCCGGTAACAAGAATAATATCCGGCACATCCCAACCGAGAGCTTCTATGTCTGCTCGACAGACCGGCAAAAACAGATTTATTTTATTTTTATCAGACACAAAATATCTTCTAATAAACACAGCACTCTTGTTTTTAATGCTGCTAATGCTACGCCATAACTTATCATAAAAAAATGGCCTTAAAGGCGGCAAAATCAAAATGTAAAAAGCAACCTCGCAACTCAAGATTCAAAAAAACATTCTGGATACTCCACATCGCCAGCGGGATCTTGAACAGGTTAAAAGGATGCTTTCTATCACCTACCTAAAAAACGGCCATTTTTTAAGGTTTGCTTGGTAATTTTGATTTTCGCCTTTTAATATCTAATATACGTTAAACTCCCTTGACACCTTACAATGACCCCGGCTAACGTTGCTTACGTCGCAGCCTTAAATTTAAGGTGTATAGTGTACTCTACGCTACGGTGTTCGTCGAGTGCGAAAGTGCCAGTTTTGCCTTGATATGCCCGTTCGCTTCAGTAAGATATCGCCATGGAAAAATACAAAAATCAGATTATTGCCGGCGATTGTATTGAAATTCTAAACAGGGCTAAAGAGCCGTTCGCCGATTTGGTCTTTGCCGATCCGCCATTTAATATCGGCTATCAATACGACAAATACCACGACAACGTCGAGAAGACAAATTATTTGAACTGGTCGCGGGATTGGATGGCGGCCTGTATGAATGTGCTAAAGCCGCACGGGTCGTTTTATATCGCCATCGGCGATGAATACGCCGCCCACCTTCGGATTATCGGCGAAGAACTGGGAATGACGCTGCGTAACTGGATTATCTGGCATTACACCTTCGGCCAGCAGACCAAAGCCAAATTCGCCCGCTCACACACGCATATCCTGTATTTTGTCAAAGACCCCAAAAACTTTGTTTTTAACGACCTGGCGGTTCGTCTGCCCTCGGATCGCCAGTTGATTTACAAGGACAAGCGAGCCAACGCCGCAGGCAAGATCCCCAACGATGTCTGGGATTGTTATTCGCGTGTCTGCGGAACGTTTAATGAGCGGCAAGGCTGGCACCCGTGCCAGATGCCCGAGCTGCTGCTGGGACGTATCATCGCGGCCAGCTCTCGTCCAGATGATGTCGTACTGGATCCGTTTAATGGCTCCGGCACAACGGCCGCAGCGGCGATGCAGCTTGGGCGGAACTACTGCGGCATCGACATTTCCGAAGATTATGTCAAAAACACCCAAATCCGTCTTGGTGAGCTTTCAAAGATTAACCGCGGAAATCTATTCGGGAGGTTGAATATGACCGAATACTTTGAACTCAAACGGCTGTTTGTAGAGATGAATGTTGCGGCCGATACGCTCATCAAAGACGACAAAGTATTCGGGTATTTCCTCAATCAATTGCAGTTGCGGATCAATCGCGACAAGCCGCACGATGCGGCCTTGGTTAAAGAAGCCCTGAAAGAATTTCTGACGTGGGCAGTCGAGAGGTAAAGAGCGGCCAAACCGTACTTTATTCGGTATAAAATGAAAATTCGGTAGTCCCGCAGGGACGACAGTATGATCGCCGCAGGCGTGAGCCTCCGGCTAAATAACTTAAAACCCTTTTGGGGATGTGACATATGAGATGTTTTTACCCCCTTCCCCCTGCAGGGGACTCCCCGTTGGCAGGGGCAGGGTTCATGGGATTTTTGTATGGATGAGCGGAATAAAAAAAGCACTGCTCTGTGGCGGCTGGTCGGCGGCCTTGCTGTTTCAGCGGTCTTGCTGACGGTGATTCAGGCGCCATGGAATGTACATTTTCTGGCGTGGGCGGCTTGGGTTCCGTTTATCCTTGTCTGTGAGCCGAAGGCGTCAGGCAAGCGTCTGGCTGCGGCGGCCTTCGTCGTGGCATTGGGATATTGGCTGTTTAATCTGTCATGGCTGATGCCGGTCACCGGGCCGGGGTATGTCGTTTTTGCAATGTGGCAGGCCCTGTATTGGCCGGTTTTGGCCTTAGTGACACGATTTGTACGAAAAAAACACTGGCCGATGGTTGTCTTTGCCCCGGTACTGTTTGTGGGGGCCGAGGCAATCCAAAGCGTATTGTTTACCGGATTTAACTGGTTTTTTCTGGCCCATAGTCAATATCGCATCCTTGGGCTGATTCAAATCTGCGATATTTTTGGCCAGTTGGCAATATCGGTCCTGGTCGCAATGGTCAACGGCCTGATTGTGGACGGCATTTTGCGCTGTCAGACGCACCATTCGCTGGGCGGTGCTTTTTGGGGCAAGACCGTTGCGGCCGTTGGGCTGCTTGCGGCCGCCTTCGGGTATGGGGCCTGGCGGCTTGAGCAAACCCCGCGCTATGTCGAAGAGGGGCCGTTGGTCGGCTCGGTTCAGCCCAATGTGCCTTCCCACGTCAAAGAATGCACCGAAAACGCTCCGCTTTTACTGGAAGATCTGATCGAAAAGAGCCAAGCATGTATCGATGCCGGCGCGCCATTGGTTCTCTGGCCGGAAACAATGGTGCCGGAGACATTAAATCCGGACTTTCTGAATTATTGTTCGCAGGACAGCCGCCCCCTTCAATTTCATCGGCGGATTTTAGAACATGCCAAGGGACAGGCCTATATCCTCTTCGGAGCACACGCCGCCACGGTGCTCGATCGCGGAAACAAACTCAGCGTTACGGACACCTTCAACTCGGCGTTTCTGTATCGTCCTGATGGGACACCTGACCCGCGGCGATACGACAAGATCCATCTTGTTCCCTTCGGGGAATATATCCCCTTTCGCACCAGCGCGCCGTGGATTTATCGCCTGATTTTATTTCTCAGTCCCTATGATTATGATTATAATTTGACACCCGGCCAACGGTATACAGTGTTCCCATTCCGGGACGACGCAGGCCGGACGTATCGTTTCGGCGTGCTGATTTGCTATGAAGACACGGATGCAACCGTCGCTCGACGAATGACCGTCGATAAAAACGGTAGCAAACGCGTGGATTTTTTGGTTAACATCAGCAACGACGGCTGGTATGTTCGATATCGTAACGGCAAGGTCGTTCCCAGTGCCGAATTGAGCCAGCGGATGGCAATCAGCGTGTTTCGCAGTATTGAAAACCGCATTGCCCTCGTACGCAGCGTCAATACCGGCATTAGCTGCCTGATTGACTCGACCGGCTGCATTCGCGAACAGTACCTCGACGGTACCCTGCCGGCCAATCCGCTGGATCGGCAAGGCGTAGAAGGCTGGTTTGTCGACAGAGTTCCGATCGATCGCCGGATAACGTTTTTCAGTGTTTATGGGTGTTGGCTAAACACCGTCATGGGGACAACTTTGGCGGCTTTGGTCATGTATGCGTTATGGGAAGGTTCTAAAAAAAGACACAAAGGGGCTTCAAATGATAAAGATTAAGTATGGATACTTTATAATACTGGCGGCCGGGTTGCTGCTGACGGTCGGCTGCGATACGCCGGCACAGCATCAGTCGAGCCGACCTGTTGCCGCTCTTTCACCGGCTGCGCTTCAGTCGCTCAAGCCCCAAGCTGAGGAGATTGTTCAGGCCGCACTGCAACATCCAAATCCGGTTGTTCGCACGCACGCCATTGAAGTCGTGGTGACGACCCAACACAAAGATATGATGGCAGACATTATTCGGCTGATGGAAGATCCGCTGATGCCGGTGCGATTTGCAGCCACAACAGCCGCGGGCGATATGCTGTGTTACGGCTGCGAACAGCACATTCGCAAGCGACTTGAGGACGAGGATGAAAACGTACGGGTGGCCGCGGCTTACAGTTTGCTTAAGTTAAACTATCCAGAATATCATGAATATCTGCGACAGGCCGCCCAAAGCAAAGATCAGACAATACGGGCCAATGCCCTGATGCTGCTCGGAAAAAACGGAAATCGGGACGATCTTGACCTTCTTTATCAAGCGATGCGTGACGAGATCGCCTCCGATCAAGTTAAGATTCAAGCGATTGACGCCATCGCCCAGCTGAAAGACACGCGACTTTACCGCAGTAAACTCTGGGCCCTGCTCATCAGTAAATATGCCGATGACCGTGTGATGGGCATTCGCAGCATGGGCGCATTGGGGACACTGGACGCCCAAAATGCGATCATAACAATGCTGACAGACGATGTGCTGGAAGTACGGCTGTGTGCGGCCGAACAATTGGGGCGACTGGGAGACTCAAGCGGACGCGAGGAAGTAGCCCGTTATCTGCAAACACATCCCGATTTGAGCCAGAGCGACATGGCTACGATGTTGGCCGTAATGGCGATTGGGTATATCGGGACGCCGGATTTGACAGCCTATCTGCCAAAGGCCCTGAAAAGTCCTTCTGAGGATATCCGTTTGGCTGCCGCCCAGTCGATTTTACTGCTGACAAAAAAGTAATTGTCCACGAAAAACACAAAAACCAAAAATTTCTCAGAGAATGTATATTTCAATATTGGAGTATGTCTTTTTGTATTTGTTTTTGGGATTCATTTGCTTTGTTCAGATATCCTTAAAAAAACGCTTGACCTGTCCAAATTACTTCCGTAAAATCCCCTGTATTCGCTTTATCGTACAGTTGTTGCGCCGGCGTCCGGTCGGCTATCGCAATTTGAATACTCTGTGATGAAAGGGTAAATAACTTGAGTACGCTGACAAAAATCCTGGCGGTCTTATTGTCCTTATTCTCAATTTTTCTGTGCGGTATGATGGTCACGTTTGTGGGCAGCACAAAAAATTACAAGTCGCTGTATGAGGAGCAAAAAAATTTGGCCGCGTATGCCCAGGCCGAGCTTGCCGAGCGTGACAAATTGGTCAATGCCCGGCTCCAGAAATTTGAAGAAATGAAAGCTCGCCTGCAGGAAGAGATCACAAAGCTGGAGACCGAGAATACCACTCTGGCAGCCGACCTTCGCAAAGCCGAACGGCTCAGCGCTCAATATCAGAATCAGGCCGACAGCTGGAAAGGTGTAATGACCGGCTTTGAGCAAAGCGTACGTAACCTGCAGGCCTCGCTGCGAGAGACCCAACAGCAGCTGGATGCCTCTCGCGCTCAGAATATCCAAGACCGGAAAGAATTAAACCAGATTACCGCCGATCTGTATGCACGGATTGTCCAGCTGCAATCGATGGAAGCGGAACGTCGGCGATTGCTGGAACAAAAGGCCGAGTTGGAAAAGCAGATTTTGGCCCTCAGCGGTAGTCTTGCCGCGGTCAAACCGGTTACGCCGGCAGTTGAAACCGCCAAACCTGCGGCCTCGCCAATCACCGCCGCCGATATCAAAGGCCTCGTTCAGGATGTGGACGAATCGCTGGTACAATTATCAATCGGTTCGGCCGACGGTGTTCGCGAAAACATGGTCTTTCATATCACACGCGGCAGTCAGTTTCTTTGTGACGTTGTGATCACCCATGTGGACATCAATCAAAGCGCCGGCATAATGCAGTTGGTTCAGCAGCGGCCGCGGGTTGGAGATACGGCGGTCACCAAACTCTAAGGAAATGAAAGTAACGCACGATGGCCAAAAAAAATTCCGCAGCAAGCAGTGATGTATATACCGCAATTTTGGCGCTGGCAGCGCTGACCGTATTAGCCACGGCGGTTTTTGTTACCCTCAAGTGCTGGGTGTATTACCAAACACTGTTTTCAGTAGCGAAGGCCGGATAAAAGGGCCTTGAGCGACGCCTTCTGCAGCGGCGGCGAAAAAGGACATGCGCCCCACGATACAGCGGTAGCGCCGGTAATCCGTTTTGAAGGGAGTCACTGTGATAGACACTATTCTGGGCTGGTTCAGCAAGGACATGGGCATTGACCTCGGGACGTGCAACACGTTGGTGTGCGTTCGCAATGAGGGTATCGTCCTGAATGAACCGTCGGTGGTGGCCGTTCGCAAAGGCACGAACATCGTTTTGAACAACGGCGAGGCGGTTGGTCTGGTCGCCAAGGACATGCTCGGCAAAACCCCCGGTTCGATCACCGCAATTCGCCCCCTCAAAGACGGCGTCATCAGTGATTTTGAAATCACCGAAAAAATGCTCAGTTACTTTATCCGCAAGGTTCACGGTCGGCGGGGTTTTTTCAACCCGCGCATCGTGATTGCGGTGCCCAGTGGAATCACCGCCGTAGAACGACGGGCAGTGATCGACAGCGCTGAACGGGCCGGCGCTCGCAAGGTCTTTTTGGTGGATGAGCCGATGGCCGCAGGCATCGGAGCCGGGTTGCCGATTACCGAGCCGACCGGTTCGATGATTGTGGATATCGGCGGCGGCACCTCGGAAGTGGCGATTATCAGTCTGGCCGATATCAGCACGTGCGAATCCATTCGCATCGGCGGAGACAATTTTGATGAAGCGCTGATTGCGCATCTGAAAAAAACCTACAACCTCTTGATCGGTGAATCCCGCGCCGAACAGGTCAAAATTCAGATCGGCTCGGCCGCTCCCCTTGAGCAAGAAATGACCATGGAAATCGCCGGCCGCGATACCATCTCCGGGCTGCCGCGAAAAATCGTTATTACCAGTGAAGAAATTCGTGAGGCGTTTCGTGAACCGATCGCCGGGATTATTGAAGCGGTGATGCGAACGTTGGAACGCGCCGAGCCCGAACTGGCCGCCGACCTGATTGAAAACGGCGTCACGTTATGCGGCGGCGGGTCGTTACTGCGGGGGATGGATAAAGTGCTTGCCAACGCCACCGGACTGCGGGTTGTTCACGCCGAGGATCCCCTCACGTGTGTAGCTCGCGGCACCAGCGTCTATCTGGAAAATCTGGAGTTGTGGAAGGACACGCTGGATTC
>JAAYQH010000391.1 GCA_012519365.1 Planctomycetota bacterium
AATAGGTCGCTCTGTCACTTGGAAAAGGCCGGGGCGCAAAACGCTGCGCCCCGGCTTCATTCCATGCCGCCCCAAACCTCTGTGGTTATTGCTCCGGATAAATTCGGTTGCTCTGGAGCCATTCCGAGGCAAAAATAGCGAAATCGCTCAGATCGACGCGGCAATTGCCGTCAAAGTCGTACGTCAGCGCCGGCAGCGACTGGTCGCAGATCCACTCGCCGCGGACGGCCAGGTAATCCTGTGCTACTTCTTCCACCGTACGGGCATAGTTATAAATCTTCAAATCATCGATCCGCCCGTTAAAGTACGGATCAACGGCAAACTGACTCTTGCCGATGTAGTTCAACGTTGGCTTAAAATCTATCGGATTGATCGTCATCGCTGTGTTTGTGGCCTTCAATTCACCGTTGACATATAAACGTCCCGTGTCCCCGTCAAGCGTGACTGTTACATAGTACCACTGATTGGCAGCAAGCTGCGACGTATTCAACACCTGCTCAGCGCCTCCGTTTTTAATCGCGAAACGCAGATTGGTGCCCGTTTTCGGCGTCAGGAACATATATTGATTGATGTCATTGCCAAAATCCAGGATCCGCTGCCAATCGCCGCCGCCGTTCCAGTAAACCCAGGCGGCAATGGTCAGGTCTTCATAGTCGACAACGCCCGGCTCAATAACGCCGTATTGACCATAGAAATTCGGATCCGATGCGACGGTATTGCTCAGCAACAGGCTGCTGCCGCCCAGCTCATCGACCCCCTCGGCCAAGGTTGCCAGATTCGTCTCCAGCAGGTCGTTCTTAAGGGCTATACGATACCCGCTCACGACATCCGGCGTCGCGTCGTCTTCAAGCATCTCCATCGGGAAATGCGCCACCAGGCGCCGGACGGCTAAACGAGCCTGCCTGGACTGAACCTGCATCTGTTCGACATTTTTCACGATAGCGTAGTAAAAGCCTTCATCGGCCGCATCGGCATTTTTCACGATCAGTCTGGCTTCCGACACCATATCCGATTCGACTTCATACTTGTCCGGATTCAGGGGAAATCCAAATTCATCCGTTATCGGTATATCATTCTGGCCATCGACATAACGATACCAAGCGACATACGCCGGCGAATAGCTGAGAAACAGCAGCTCAAATTCAGCCTCTTGACCGGGTTCGACGATGGTATTCGACGGATGACCGTTTGCGTTGATCCTCGGTGCGGACAAGATCGTTCGGAACTGCCAGATCGCCCCGGCAATCACAAAATTCGGATCATCCGCCGGCCCGTCGTTGAGAATTTCATCGACGCGCCAGTAATAGGTCTTGTCCTGCTCCAGTCCTTCCGGATCAAAGGAAGCGTTCGGGCCGTCAACTTCGATAATCGCCGTCGGCTCGGTCATTCCCGCAAAATTGGGATCTTCGCGGAAATACAGATAATGATGGGTAATGTTCGGGTTGACCTGATCGGGGTTCTCCGGATCCAGACCGGTGTTCCAGCTTAGCGTCGCATCCGGGGAAACACCGGCGGCGCCGTCAGCCGGTTCGGGATTCCACGCACCGATGCCCATTGAATACAGCAGTTGATGGGGACTGAGAGCGGAATTGGAAATGCGCACCTCATCAATAAAGCCGAACGCGCGATCGACATGTCCGCCGGCCCACATTCCGCGACCGACGGTCCAGCCGCCGGCATGCCAACCATCTCCGCTGGTCGTGCCTTTGGCCAGCGTGGTATCGGGGCTGCCGCTGGCGGTCATATCGGTCTGGGCGACCAATTGAAGCTCGCCGCCGGCCTCAACATCCGCCATATAAAGCGACAACGTCGCTCCGTCGCTGACAGCTGCATAATAATACCACCGGTTGGTTTGTACTGAATTGGCGGGGCTGCTGGCCTCATGCCAGTAGCCTGCAACATCCGCAAACTGTATAGCAACACGCGTTCCACCCCACAGTTGAAAATACAAGGCAGCGCGATCGGGCGTGGCAGTGCTAACATTGCGGCCGTCACGACCCACAAACGTTTGGTTTTTACTGGTTGTCGTACATTTGTAAAAAGCCTCAATGG
>JAAYQH010000392.1 GCA_012519365.1 Planctomycetota bacterium
AATGGGCCGCAGGCGTACCCCATCCGGTCCGTACGCTCGGGACGTTACAAGTACATTTGGAACCTGAACTGGACGGCACAGTTTACCAATGCAGCCACACGCGGAGAGCCGATTGTGTCATGGCGCAATCTCGCCAAAGACAATCCCGATATTGCTGCGCGGGTACGTTTTTATCAATATCGACCTGAAGAGGAACTCTATGATCTTCAGGACGACCCATGGGAGTTGAACAATCGCGCCGGCGATCAAAGCCTGGCCCCCATCAAGACGGAACTGAGAAAAAAACTCCTGGACTGGATGGAACAACAAGGCGACAAGGGAATGGACACTGAAATGCAGGCCCTGTTCCGGCAAAAAAAGGCGGAGGACGAATAAGATTGGATCCTTGTTCGATAATTTTTTCCCATAAAACAGCAGCTTGACAAGCAGAGCGTTTGTTGAGAATGTAGAAGGGGATATCTGCATTTGTTCTATTGGGGATTCGTTTACGGATTCAAGAGTCAACCTATGGTGTCTGTTTGTGTGACTTAAAACACTGTTGAATGATTGGAGAGTTATGATGGATCGCAGGGATTTTTTGAAACGTGCGGCAATGGGTCTAACGGCTGCGACACTGTCGGGTTTGTCCGGTACCTTGGCCGATAGCCCGGCACAGAAACCGAACGTGCTCTTTATTTTTATTGATGATATGGGTTACGCTGATCTCAGTTGTTACGGCAACACCAAGATCAGAACCCCGCATATTGACCAGTTGGCCGCTGAGGGGATCCGGTTTACTCAGTTTTATGTCAATTCTCCGGTCTGTTCACCGTCCCGTGTGGCGGTGACCACCGGCCAATACCCCGCCCGCTGGCGGATTCATTCGTTTCTAAACGATCGACAATCCAATCGAAAGCGCCGGATGGCCGACTATCTGGATCCAGCCGCACCATCGTTGGCCCGGCAGCTCAAAGCGGCCGGCTATGTAACGGCCCATTTTGGTAAATGGCACATGGGCGGCGGACGCGATGTCGATGATGCCCCGCATCCGGCGGCTTATGGATTTGATGAATCATCAGTAACGTTTGAAGGATTGGGCGATCGCCTGCTCATAAAAAATGACGCTCTTTCTAAACAGAGCGCTGCTTTGGGCCAGGGACAGATCACCTGGGTGGAAAAACACGACATTACCCGTATGCGGGTAGACCAGACGCTGGATTTTATTGAACGGCACAAAGATCAGTCTTTTTATGTCAATTGCTGGTTGAATGACATCCACGACCCATTTTCCCCTGCACCTGAGCAATTGGAAAAATTCAAGAACGTTTCCGATAATCCTTACGAACAGCAATTTTTTGCCGTACTGGACGAAATGGACCGCCAGATAGGCCGGTTAATGCAGCAACTGGCCCGACTGGGGCTGGCCAAAAAGACCCTGGTCATTTTGGCCAGCGATAACGGCCCGACAGACTGGCCGCGCTATTACCGAGAAGGCCTTCTTCCGCCGGGAGACGCACGCCCGTTCCGCGGCCGCAAATGGAGCCTTTATGAAGGGGGTATTCGTGAGCCTTTTATTGTTCGTTGGGAAGGAATGATTCCGGCAGGCAAGGTGGATCAGACGACCGTGGCCGCTGGTGTGGATTTATTTCCTACCGTGTGTAAACTGACAGCCGCGCCGCTGCCGCCGCACGCTTTGCTGGATGGGTGTGACATTAGTGAGGCGCTGCTTGGAAAGCCGGTAATTCGCAAATGTCCTCTTTTCTGGTATTATCCCAATACCCCCAAGCCGGGGAAACCCGATCATGTCAGTCCGATGTTGGCTGTTCGTGATGGGCATTGGAAATTACTCTGCAATCCGGATAGAACTGATATGCAGCTTTACAACCTGGCTGAAGACGTCGGTGAGCGTACCAACAGAGCTGAACAAAATCCCGAGATCGCTGCTTTGTTGAGTTCCAAGCTGCTCGATTGGTTTAAGGCATTGCCCATTGAATGACAAATGCCGGCACTCTTGCCCAGCCTTCCAACTGCAGCATTTCTCCGGCAGATTCAATTGGTTAGAGCAGGAGTCGATTAGACTGTTTTTTAACCATTGAGTAACCTTTTATGAAATTAGACGCGTTTGGAAAAGCCAACGTAATAGGGCTTGGAATTGCAATCATTCCGGGCAGCCATTTACACTTCCAAAGCGTTTTAAGACGGCAGAGACTCAATATCAAAAGAACTGCGGATTAAGGGGATACAGATGAATCGCAGGGAATTCTTAAAAAGCGTTGCTCTCGGCCTGACGGCCGCAGTGGTGCCGGGCAGCTCCAATGTGTGGGCAGCCGACGCCCCCCAAAAACCGAATGTTGTTTATATTATTGCCGATGATTTGGGGTGGAATGATGTTGGTTATCACGGCAGTGAGATTCGGACACTCCATATCGATCAACTTGCTCAAGAGGGAGTTATTCTTGATCGATTCTATGTTTGTCCTGTCTGTTCACCGACCCGCGCCGGCATTTTGACCGGTCAATACCCGATACGTTTTGGGATGCACTCGGGTGTCATCAACCCGATGCAACGCCACGGATTGCCCCCGCAAGAATTCACTTTGCCCGAGATGCTGGCGGAGGCTGGTTATGAAAAACGGATCATGATCGGCAAATGGCACTTAGGGCTTGCCTCCACCCTTTTCCATCCTTTACGCCACGGTTTTACCGATTTTTATGGACACTATAACGGTGCGATTGATTACTTCAGTCACAAACGCCACGGTGAACTGGACTGGCATCGTGATTATGCCAGTTGTTACGAAGAAGGCTACAGCACTGACCTGATAGGACAAGAGGCGGTGCGATGGATTCAACACAGTAAATCGGAAAGTCCTTTTTTTCTGTATGTCAACTTCAATGCGCCTCATTCTCCGCTTCAAGCCAAGCCGGAAGACCTGGAGGCTTACGGGTTTGATCCTGACAAGGAGCAATCGCCGCATACAGATGCAAGCCTTGCCAAAAGTGAAGGCGATCCCGAATATGGAAAAAAAGGGCGAGGGAATACAGTACGTCAAACCTATGCTGCGATGACTGCCGCTATGGATCGCCAAATCGGAAACATATTGAACGCCATTGACCGTAAGGGGTTTCGTGAAAATACCCTCATTATCTTCCACAGCGACAACGGCGGTACTCCCAAACACGGCGGCAGCAACACGCCCCTTCGCGGGAATAAATTTACCACTTGGGAAGGTGGTGTACGTGTAGCAGCTATGATGCGTTGGCCGGCTCAGCTCAAGGGCGGCCGGCGTGTTGATCATGTGATGGGCTATATCGACATGTGGCCTACACTGGCCGCAGCGGTTGGGTACGCCGGACCGCACCCCAAAAAATTGGATGGTATCAATATGCTGCCGGTTCTGAAAGGCGAAAAACAACCATCGGATCGTTACTTTCAATTAGGACAGGGTTCCCTGGTCACCCAAAACTGGAAACTTGTCAGGAATCGGCTTTTTGCCATAGCCACGGACCCCTGCGAAACGACAGATGTTGCCGCACAAAATCCTCAGATTGTTGCCGCACTTAAGGCACGTGTCGCGGAGTTTGAAAAACTTGAAGGTCCCGCCTGTACCACCTCGCTGCCAAAACCAGAGCACTGGCCCCCGCCGGAATGGAATATTCCAGAGGAACAGGCATTGGATTCTGCTACATAGTACTACGGCGCAAATATTGCTCAAGAAAACCGGTTGGTAACGTCGATAACTTCTTATAAGCATGGTGCTTATAAGGAGAATCGCTATGGATATTGCACAGATTAAAGGTATTGGTAAAGAATTG
>JAAYQH010000036.1 GCA_012519365.1 Planctomycetota bacterium
TCTGGTCGATGAGTCCGGTGTGTTTGTCGGCGGGACGATCAGTCCGGGCTTTGAGATGGCGCTGTCGGTGATGCACGCGCACACAGCCCAACTGCCTCAGATCGGGATGCAAAAACCCGCGTCGGTCTATGGCGTCAACACCGCCGAGGCGATGCGGGCCGGGGTGTATTGGGCGGCAGTGGGGCTGCTGGAAACTATCTGCCGTAAGTACGCTGAGCAGTTGGGACGCTGGCCGCACGTGATTCTGACCGGCGGCGGGGCGGCAATGTTCAAAGACGACTGTGAGTTTGTCGATTCGTATGTGCCGGATTTGGCCGTTCGCGGCATTATGATCGCCTATAAAAAAACGCTTTATGAGGCCGAGGACATCCATCGATTGGCCAAAAAAGACGGGCCTTCCAAGCTGGCCCGAAAAGACAAGCCTGCCAAGTCATAGGCCGCATTTTTTCCACTGGACAGCCCGGAAAGCCCGCAGAGGGTTCCCGCGGCAGGGTATTTTTTTAGTTGGTCGTTACGGCTTCAGCGGGTTGGGGCAAGGCGATTTCGATGTTCACGTCAAGGGGGGTGTCCGGAGCCGTGAGCATATTGGTAACGACATAAGACAGCGTCAGGGTCTCGGCCTCATCGGGCAGCGTCGCCTTGACCGACACAGACGAATGAGCGGGAATGGTGAGCTGTTGGGGGCCGTTTTTGCCGGTGCGTTGCATCTGCAGATCCAGAAACGACCGGTTGGTCAATTCAAAAAAGCCGGTTTTTTTGCGGCTGAAATAAATGGGCGAGGGGACAACCGAGGCCTTATATATCGCCTCGAGCTGACTGCGGGGTCCAATCAGTTGATTTTGATACCAGACCAGGGTACGGCCGGCAAACAGCGCCTCGCGAATCGCCTGGACGCTTCGCTCTTTAGCCAGCACAAGCGTCAGTGTGCGATGCTGCTGGGGGGTATAGGGGACTTCGATGGACGGCTGATGAATGTCCGATGAGCCGATCATCGTCAGATTTTTGTCCAGGCACCACTGATGCGCCAACGGATAATAGGTGTTTCCGTTGGCTACTTCCATACCGTGCAGCCAGTTGTTTTTGAGCATTACCGTTTGGACGTCCTGCCATTGGCCGCGGTCTATTCCCTTCCATGTATGATGGTTCCAGAAGACAAACGCCTTTTGATCGGCGGCCGCTTTGACTGCGTCCAGCACGTCCGGATGATCCAAAGACGCGATGTGCTGGAGAAAGATGCCGTTGTAATGGCCGGGGGGCGTATCTTTGGTGATTTCGGCTCCTTTGATCAGCAGGATATTCAGTTCTTGAGCCGTGGGCAAGGCGATCTCGTAGGGGCGTTCGTGTTGCGTGGGAATATCGTCGCGGTGCGGCTGATATTCGATATGGTCGCTCAGCACGATGGCGTCCAGCCCTTCACGCTCTGCCTCCTGGACGCGAACTGTCGGCCAAACCGTGCCGTCGGAAAAGACGGTATGCATATGGAAATCGCACACCAGCGTTTTATAATCTTTCACGTCAGGGAAATAGGGCACGGCGGGACGTTGCCCGAATGCTGTCAATGTCCAACTTAGCAGCCCTACAGCGAGCCATAAACCACAGGATTTCTTCATTTGTTCTGTCTCCATTTTTTAAGGGGTTGATTGCAGTTATACACGTTTTACAGTTCTCATTTCACCATCCACTGAAGCCGTCGATTGTTTCGCTTTTGCCGATTATAGCCTGTTCGCACCGTTTTATCAAGACTGTTATGCAGCGTATGATTGGTGTCAAATACCGCTATGTGGCAGTTTTTCAATAATCTTTTTTGAGGATCATCCTGTAGGGCCGACTCTTGCGAAATCGCATCACGGGGAACCTGTGTTTAATAGACTCTTTTGGCCGCTTCTTCGACAGTGGCGATATAATTGCTTTGTGACCCGTCGCCTACACCGCCGGTGTACCAGCGAATCGGTACATCCTGTCCTTCGGTCTGACGAATCGGCTCGACATGACCATCCA
>JAAYQH010000393.1 GCA_012519365.1 Planctomycetota bacterium
CGCAAGATGAGCAAGAGCCTGGGCAACGGCATTGATCCGCTGGTGGCGATTGACAGTCATGGCGCCGATGCGATGCGATTTACGCTGGCCAGTATGACCACTGATACGCAGGATGTGAGGATGCCGGTGGTCCCGTTGAAGCTGCCCGATGGGCGAACGGTCAACAGTTCGCCCAAGTTTGATATTGGGCGCAGTTTTTGCAATAAATTGTGGAACGCCTCGCGGTTTGCGATGATGAATCTGGACGGCATTGATCCGGATGCCTTTGACTCGGCACAAATGGATTTGACCGATCGATGGATTTTGTCCCGCCTGACGCGGACGATCAAGATGGTGACCGAGGCATTGAATGCGTTTAAGTTCAACGAGCCGATCAATGAATTATACCGCTTTTTCTGGAACGATTTTTGCGATTGGTACCTTGAATGGTGCAAGCCGCGAATCCAGGATGCCCGGCAGCAACCTATTGCGCAAAATATGCTGGCGTTTGTGCTGGATCAGATACTGCGTTTGCTGCATCCGTTTATGCCATTCATTACTGAGGGCATTTATCAGAATCTCAACGATATTGCGCCGCGCCGCGGCCTGAAGGGTCTTATGGAACCGGCGACTCCCGAGGCGCTGATGATTGCTCCGTGGCCGGTGGCCGTGGAGGAATGTATTGACCAGGCCTGTGAAGAGCAAACAGGGCTGCTTCAACAGGTGATCCGTTCCATTCGAGACATTCGCAGTCAGTACAATATCGCGCCATCGAAACTGTTGACAGTCTCAGCATCGGCGCCGCAGGCAGCGGGCGAACTGCTGGCCGCTCAAGCAAGGCTGATCGAGCAGCTTGCCGGCCTAAGTGCACTGACCGTTGGGACGGACCTTGAAAAACCTGCCAACGCGGCGGCGGCGATTATCGAAGGGGTGCAGCTTTATGTCCACGATGTGATTGACACCGAGGCGGAACGTCAGCGATTGTGTAAACAAAAAGAGTATATCGAAAACGGCCTTCGTCCGTTGCAGGCCAAGTTACAGAATGAGAATTTCCTGACTCGTGCCAAGCCGGAAGTAATTGAGCAGACCCGCAGAAAACTGGAAGAATTGACCAGCCAGCTTGAGGCGGTCAATAAACATTTGGCCGAATTGGATGGCTAACGGACGCCGAAGAAGTGCGAAAGGACGCTTATGGATATTCAGGTCGAATTGGCCCAGATCATTATCAACGAGCAAGTGGATCAGCAAATTATTGTGCTGCGGGAGCTGAACGGCCAGCGGAGTTTTCCGATTGTTATTGGAATGCCGGAGATTCTTGCTATTGACCGTCGTCTTAAAGGGGTGATGTTGCCCCGGCCGCTGACGCATGATCTGCTGGAACGAGTGATTGAGCAGATGGGAGGAACGATTGAGAAGGTGGTGGTCAACGCCCTGCGTGAACATACTTTTTATGCGACGATTTTTATTCGGCGGGATGGAGATGTCATTGCCATTGACAGCCGCCCTTCCGATGCCATTGCATTGGCAGCCGGTTTGAGGACGCCGTTGTATGTCTCCGAGCAGATTTTTGACGAGTTGGGGCTGTGATTTTTGAAGGCAAAATAGAGAGGTTGAGTTCAGCATTTCCGCATATCGCAAAGAGGGCGTCTCGCGAGGTTAAAGGGGCTTATCTCAATCCTGTTCGGCACTGAATTTGCTCTTTGTTAACTTTATATTGTGTTCATGGCCATTCGGTGTAGTTTATCGGCTGGCAAGGTGCTGGGCAAGGTATTTTTGCGCAGCATTTACCGCGGCCTGAC
>JAAYQH010000394.1 GCA_012519365.1 Planctomycetota bacterium
AAAGACATATAGCCGTTCAGGCCGGAATAATTGTCCTGTTTGTACCAAAAACTGACCGTCAGGCCGTTAGGATAAAAATTGAAGAAATCCCCGCTTGCCGGAATGGTCAGACAGCGGCCGTCATTTCGCTCAAAGCGAATCGCCCTGCCGGCCACGCTATCGGTCACGAACACAGGGTTGTCCATCGCCCCATGATGGGCCCGGCTTCCGGGCACCTTTTTTTGAACTGAATCCGTTAAATCACCATTGAAGCGCCACCATCCGATCAAGCGTTCCGTGACCAGAGGGGCCTTCTTCGAGGCCACCGAGCCGGCCTGATTGCTCAGTACGCAATGATACACGCCTTCATCGGCAATCTGCACGTTAAAGAGCGTCAAGGTCGCCGTGTCTTGACCGGTGTAGTGCGTCGGATTGGGTGCCAGGGGAGCACCGTCTTTGTACCACTGATAGGTATCGGCATTTATCGCCGAAACGGTGAATTGGGCTTGAGCAGCACCGGCCGGAACGGTAACCGGCAGCGGATGCGATTCAAATTGGGCCACGAGGACCGTGATCTGAATGTTTCCAATCGAGGTGCGGCCTGTTCGGTCAACAATGATGTATTGGAACGCATCAGTGCCGCTCTTTCCGGCCGGCGGCGAGTACAGCAACACATCACGTTCATTGGGGCCGGTTCCGGCTGAAAAGGTTACCGTCCCGCCAAGTGAAGTGGTTGTGTCAAACGAGGCGATTGCGATGGCATCGCCGTTGGCGTCGTAATCGTTGGTCAGCACATCAAGCGATTGGGGAACACCGGCAATCGCATCGAATTTGTCTAATTGGGCATAAGGCGGAACGGGAAAGGTACCAGAACCGAGCGTCCGCATGACATGACCCTTGTTTCGGCGACAACTGACAATCTGTTCGACCTCGGGCCTGGAGGCTCGGGAAACGCCGATATTGTTGCCGCTCATAAAGGTGGGACCTTCGGGACTGCCGCCGGCCCAATCGGATGCCCCCAGATTGTGCCCGAGCTCATGGCGAGCCACATGCCACCAATTATAGCCGGTTGAACTGCTCCAGCCTACAAACGACCGCGCAGCACGTCCTGGGCCGTCATAATCACATACATAAGCGACACCACCGCCGACATTGCCGACGACCGAGACAAAATGATGGTCCACGCCGGGAAACAATGTGGCCCAATAATTTGTGCCTGCGCCGAAATTGATCCAGTCCACGCCCCATTTATCCCACGGCCGTGTCAGCCCTTCATTGCTGGTGCGAAAAACCACTGTGCCCAACTGCACCTCAAGCAATAAATCACGCACAAAAAACCCGTTGAAATGAGAGATCGCGTTTTCGGCTTTACGTACCAGTGACAGATCACTGAAGCTGGTTGCGTTCAGATAGTCAACCAGTACATCGAAACCGACATCCGCCTGGTATACAGTTTTGTACACCGCGTCCAGCCCGGCCGCAGGCGTTGTGAAAGTGGCCGTCGGATAGGGTTGGCCGGAGGGACGTTGAGGATTGCCGGCGAGGGGGGTGAAATTATTGACAGCTTGGCCGTTTTCACCGGACTCAAACGGAGGGCGATACCACCAATCAGTGGCATTACCCTTAAAGACATGGTACCGCAAATCGCCATTGGGCAACAGCGTCGCCTCCACAAGACTGTCCGACTCTTCTTCACACCATCCAAGATACGTTCGAACCGGACCCGGATCGATAGGTACCAAGGTCCGCCCGTCTTCAAGGAGGAAAAACACCCCAAAATTTTCTCCTCGAAACGATTTTCGCTGAAGATTAAATGTTCGAATCTGACCGTCTTTAAGCACGGTACCGCGTAAAGTCGCCGGCGGATTGGACGGATCGATCGCCCAAGCGCTGTCGACCAGACCGATCAATAGTCCCGTCAACGCACAAAGCCCCCACTGTCTGACATGGTGTAATCTCATTTCTTGTGCCATTTCATTCCTTTTCTAAACAATGTTGTGTTTGTATTTATACATTCACAGGACAGCAGCGGCTGTATATAAAAAACTAAAAAACGATCAGAGATCGTCCGTGCCGCAAAGGCGTTCATAGAAGAGCGTATTATTCATTGAATCCTTTTCAGGAGGGATAAGGATGGCTGTAGTAAGGCGAGTACAGGATTTGGCTGGTTCGTATGGCAAGTTGGTTATTTTGCACAAATGCCGGCCCGCGTTCCGATAAATGATCCGCCATCCGTTCTCGCCACAGTGCCAGCGCAGCCGCGTAGGCAGATTGCGTGGACAGATCGATCCGCTCATAAGGATCGTGATGCAAATTAAACAGTTGCTCACTGCCGTCGCGCGCATCATAAATATATTTCCAAACGCCATCGGTCAGACCGGTCCAATTCGGACTTCCGGCATACACATAGGCGTGCTCCAAATCAATATAGTCGCGCCATTCGGCGGTTTTATTCCGCAACAGTGTCAGCAGGCTCTTGCCGTCCAACGCCGGCGGGACGGTCACGCCGGCGGCATCCAGAAACGTCGGCAAAATATCGCGCAACTCCACAGGGTTGGCAAGGACACTGCCTCGGTCGATTGCCGCCTGAAAGTTCCTGGGCCATTTGAGGATAAACGGCACGTGGGCAGATCCTTCGTAGGCATAGGTTTTTCGCCAGAGATGATGGTCGCCAAGCATATCGCCATGATCGGATACAAAGAGAATCAGTGTATTGTCATAAAGCCCCTTCTTTTTCAGCGTTCGAATAATGCGCCCGATTTGCTCGTCGATAAAACTAATCGACCCGTAATAGCCGCGTCGCGATACTTTGGCTGCCTGCACGCCGCGGTCGCCGTGCCAGATATCGTCCCGCGACGGATGCGACAGCGGGGCATATTTGGCCGCCCAATCACCAACCTGCGGCGAGGGCATCTGTTCAACCTGATACAGATCCATATACCTTTGCGGCGGATCATAAGGGCTGTGGGGACGGGCAAAAGAGACCTTCAGCATAAACGGTTCGGGCTTGTTGTAATGCTCCAGAAAATGACAGGCCGTCGTACCGGTCCAATAGGTCGGGTGAAGCCTCTCGTCCAGCGGATAGACACCGGCCTGATAACTGTTCCAGCCGATCCCCAAGGCGTCAGGATCCTGTCCGGGTGCGGTCTCGGCAAACCACCGTCGGTAATCGCTGATAAAATCGGGGGTTTCGACACGTCCGGATTCATCGACCAATGTTCCGTGAAATCCATGCAGGGTTTTTTGGGGATACCAGTGCATCTTGCCGATGCCAAAGGTGTAATAGCCGGCCTCTCGCAGCATTTGGGGCAGTTTGAAGGTATAGTTCTGTCCGACTCTGCCGTAGCCGAGCATGCCATGATGCCAGGGTGACAGGCCGGTCAGCAGGCCGGCACGGGCCGGCGTACACGATGGTACCGACACATAGGCCGAGGAAAACAGAACGCCGTCGGCGGCAATCGTGTCCATATTGGGCGTTTTAATCACCGGATTGCCGGCACATCCCAGACAGTCGCCTCGCTGCTGGTCTGTCATCAGCAGCAGCAGATTCGGCCGTTTGTCGCCCAGCCGTATGTCGAGTTTTTCGTTGGAAAGTTGAACGCCCCCGTTGACAAGTCCCGACAGGCCGGCCATCGAGATCGAAATCGCCGCACCGGAGGTTTTGATAAACTCACGTCGATTCATACCTATACTCCAGACCTCTGCAAAAAGGGTTACAAAATCTGTTCCTCACAAACACCCAAGCCAGTTGTCCGCCAGAACAGCCAGATCGCCAAGGTCAATTCGACCATTCAGATCCAGATCGCTTTTTGTTAAAAAAGCAACAAGCGGCTGGGTGACCTGTCCAGACGGCCCCCAGGCCAGATAGGCCACCTCCGAGGGCGACAGGGCGTAGGCGTAAATCCTCAACGTATCCAGCCATGTCCAGGCCCCCGGTGCACACAGATTGGGGACAATCTTCAGGCGGGTCGGGCCGGTATTCAACAACGGCCTCGTCCAGGCCCCCTTGGCGGCGATGCCGTCAAGCAAAACGCCGTCCAGATAGACCCTCACGTCAATCTCGCTGTGAACCAAAGCAAGATGGTGCCATTGGCCGTCGCGGCAAACCCTCTCGGGTAAAAAAAGAACGCTGATGGTCCCTAAGCGGTTGTATTCAAGCGATGCATCGCACCCAAAGTCAAAAGGATTTATGCTTTTACTCCATAGGCTCAGTGTAAATTCTGTAACGCCGTCAAAAATGCCGTTTGGTATAGTAATCCATGAGCCCGCATTGAGTTTGAGGCTTCTGCCTTGATACCCCGCAGAATCGCGAAAATCAGGTTCAGCGGCCTGAACAAAGCCGTCAAACTGATGGGAAGAGGCGTCCCTTAGCTCAACACCATCAACTTCCTCAAACATATAACAGACTCTCAACAAGGACTCATCGGGCGGCTCACTGTACACCGTATATTCCGTCCGGAGCCAATCCTGCAGCCAAAACACCAAATCTGTCTCATCCACGCGACCATCCTGATTCAGATCGGCCGAGGCTGCGGTTTGGGGAATCATCGCTAAAGGCATCAGGGATATATCAGCGATTCGCACGATGCCCTTTCCGCCGGCAGAGGGCGGGCCCTCTATCCCGACGGCAAGCGACGCGATGCGTGAAAGATCAATTTCCGATGCCGTGCGGGATAGCCGAACCGTCCAATTTTGGTAATCCATCGACTGAAGCGCTGCGGTGTGATGACAGCGGACAATTGTGGATTGTTGGGCGGTATCGGTCAGCTTCAGGTAAAGTATGCCGCCGGCATCGTCGGGTCGGCCGCAAAAACCGATCACCAAAGCGGACTGGGTGTCTGAAAAATCCCGCGGCGGGTCAAATAACCTTTGGGCTTCGGACCTGTTCGGCGCTGCGGTGTTGTCATACTGCAAAATCAACGCGCCGCTGAGCAGCTCAAACAATAATTCCGAGTTCGTTCCGTTGGCACGCCCATCATTCCACACCGCCGTGAGCTCGTCAAGACTCATATAGCGATAAAAATCATCCACAGGGCGAATCGGCGATGAATACCCCCCGAGGGCGAATATCCAATTGTCGCCGCCCTGTTCAATCGCAAAACTCCAGACCTGACCCGTTGAGCGTGTTTGCCCTTGCTCATCAAGAAGGTCCACCCGCCAGAAATACGTTCCCTGCGGCAGATAATCTATAGCAGCTGCTTTGGCCACTTTGGCCAAGCCTGCCGCCGTTTGGGAATAGGTGCCGACATAACTCAAATCCGTCTCGTCCTGGCCAAAAAACAGATTGAAGCGATATCCCGGCGGTGCATCCCACCGCAAGTAGGCTGACGTGGCAACTATCGATTGGCCATTGGCCGGGTCCGGGTGTATCGCCTCAATCCGCCGGGTAGTAAACGACCAGACATCCCCGGGGATTTCGACCGCCCCATCGACAACATGCACTTTCCAGAAATACGCTGCACCGAATGTGAACAGTGCATCCGGCAGGGTATAAGTGATACCCCCCTCCAGCGGTCGGCGATCCACAATCACGTTGTCCGACGACCCCCGGGCAATGGTGATATAACATTGCGAATCGTTAACACCCAGGACCTGCCAGTTGAATTCAACGGGAGCATCAAGGTCTTGGGCCTGATGCGAAGGGGTTCGCAGATAAATACCCTGATAAACACAATCCGCAAGGAGCATTGCGTTTATATGAATATTGCCGCTGCCGCCCAGACCAGGGCCGCCGGTTGCGACAAAGCGAATCAGCACCGATGAACCTTGCGGAATCTGAAGGGTATCCTCAAACACAACGGTTCGAAATATCCCGTCGCCGGCATGGCTTTCGGTATGTACGTGGCCAAAACGTGTCCAAGTTGCGCCGTTGTCGCGGGAATAGTCGAACGACCAGTTGGCCGCGGCCCCGCTGCCGTTGCGCCATGCGGAAATGATCATCGACCTGACCGTTACATCCTCGTTTTGGGCCGTCAAATAAAATTGCAGCCAATTGTTGGGGGTGCCGCTGCCATCGCCAAATTGGGAAGGGTTATCATTGGGATGGTCCCATCGCTGCAAATTCAACTGGGCCGGTCCCGGATTGCCGCCGCTCCAGACCAGCCCGTTATGACCGGCACTTCCGGCGGTTATCAGATCCGTAACTGCCGCCTCCATTCGCACATAGGCCGTCTCGGCGCTGACACCCTCAAAAGGTGTGTTGTTGACGCTCGGCCCAATCACAGTGTGCAGATTCCAGTCCACCAAGACCGCCGCCCAACTGGTAGGTACCCACACACCGAGGATCACACAAAGCAGTGTTATTTTTCGCCACTCGTTAAAAGCCATATTACACCTGTTTTACATTTTGTTTATGCTGCCGTCTGACCGGTCCGAATTTCGGGCTTTATTCCGAAAAACCTGCCATCCATTCTGGCCACGGGGCATTGGGGCGGGTCCAGGAATTACCGG
>JAAYQH010000395.1 GCA_012519365.1 Planctomycetota bacterium
GAGCAAATCAATGACACGATGATTCGTCATGCGCGTCAGATTGCTGAAGATATCGGCGCTCGTGGGTTAATCGTCTATGTGGACATCGTCAAAAACCGTGAAAATCTCAAATCGCTGTGTCAGGATCCCCGGTGTCTTCTGGCTGCACGGGGCAAGGAGACGCTGGAAGAGTTAAGCCCCCTTCAAAAAGGCCAGGCACGAATCCTGCAACTTCCCGACTTGAAGTTGAATCGTTCCAGCCAGATTAAAGTCGCTGCGACGATCGCCCTTTCACAGGGATTGATTCAACGGGATAACGTGCTTGTTTTTTTGACCGGTTCGCCAAAGTACGGCGTTTTCGACAACATCGTGGTGGTTGATCTGGATCGCGAGATTGAGATGTTTTCGTTCGGCAACATTGATATTACCGATCAGATCACTCAGCCGGCGGTTTTTGAACGGCTGCTGACCATTGCCCTCGAACTGGCCGAGGAAGGCAAAGAAGGCAAGCCCATCGGGACGGTGTTTGTGCTGGGCGACCACGAGAAGGTGATGTCGATGTCCAGCCAGATGATTATCAATCCCTTTGCCGGCGTGCCGGAGAACGAACGGAATATTCTTGATCCGGCAATAAAAGAAACCATTCGGGAATTTTCCGCGTTGGACGGTGCTTTTATTATTCGGGATGACGGGGTGATTTTGGCTGCGGGCCGTCATCTGGCGCCATCGGTGGAAACGTCGGAACTGCCGCAGGGGTTGGGTGCCCGCCATCGCTGTGCGGCCGGCATCACGGCGCTGACGAAGGCGATTGCTATCGTGATCTCCGAATCCACCGGCGATATTCGCATTTTCAGTCGGGGCAAACTGTTTATGGAGATCCAGAAAGCAAAACGGCAGAGCGTTTAAGCCAAGGCGTCTGCCGTTTTACCATAGGGGGTGTGGGGCAATGTGGGGTGTTGATGGATTTATTTTTTGATCCACACATCCACATGGCCGTATCGTTTGACGACATTGATCGTGACATCATTGGCATGCCGCTGTAACTCTGCATCGATGGCGGCATTGCCGACGGTCAGATTGATGATTTTCAGTTGTTTCAGGAACGGCGGTAAGACCGGATTATCGAAATAAAGGGCTTGATTGCGGGTATCAATCTTAATGCCCAAACACGCCTGCAGCAGCAAAAAGACCGAGCCGGCAGCCTAGGCCTGAGGGATACAGGCGACCGGATACAGTGTCGGGCCTTCGCCTTTGCGTCGGCTAAAGCCGCAAAACAGTTCGGGCAACCGAAAGTCCACGAACAAACTGGCATCGAACAGTCCCGTCAGCACCTGCATCGCGGCATCTTTGCGGCCGTATTTGCTCATACCGGCGGCAATGAGTGCATTATCGTGCGGCCAGATGCAGCCGTTATGATAAGACATTGGATTGTAGCGTACCTCGCCTTCGGCGATGGTGCGAATGCCCCAGCCGGAAAAAAATATGGGATCGGTCAGAAGGCCGATGATCGAATCGGCGTGTTCTTTCGGCACAATGCCGGTAAACAGACACTGGCCGGCATTGGAGGCCCGCACCCGACAGGGCTGTTTGTCACCGTCCAGGGCCAAGGCATAGGTAGTGAGTTCCGGCAGCCAGAAATACCGATGGAAGCGTTCGCGCAAGTCGGCGGCCTCGGCACGCAATCGCTCAGCCAGATCCTTTTTATTCAACACGTCGGCCAAACGAGCCATCTGGATTTTGGCTTCGTAGACGTAGCCGTGTACCTTCATAGTACAACCCTTCATCTTCGAAACCAAAACGGCGGATATTGCCGTTTTTGTCGAAGATTGCAAAGGCCTCGCCGAACTTGAGGACAAAACTATGTCGTTCGGCAAGTGATGTGTCCGCAAAGTCAAAAATCCTTCCTTGTTAACCCAATTTGCTGTGGTTGACGAACATTATATCCAAAAAAACAATGCCGTCAAGTGTGGCGTAACCTTAAAAACGGCACGCTTGGGTGTTGGTTTTAGAAGTTTTCAGCCAGTATTCGGGCGTTGGCCAGGGCGGCCTCAATGGCCTTTTGTGCGGCTTGTTCGCCTTGGTTTTGAGTCGGCTCGACGACAAGACGCTGGATAGTTGTAAAGCCCATAAAGCCGAAAATGTGCTCCACGTAACGGATTTGCATATCGTAGCCCTCGACCGCTGAACCGGGCGGATACGCCCCGCCGCGAGCATAGACCGCCAACAGCGGCTTACCGGTAACGAGGCCTTCATATCCATTCTCGGTGACGGTAAAGGTGTAGCGAGGCTGAACGATGATGTCGAGGTAATGTTTGAGACGATAGGGAATCGAAAAGTTCCACATGGGCGTGGCCAGCACATATTTATCGGCGGCCTTGAATTGGTCAATGAACGCTTCGACCTGCGACCAGACCTGTTGTTCGGCCGGGTTGACGGGTTGGTTGCGGGGGATTTTGAACTTGGCCGCGGCGGCATCCGCGCCAAAGACCGGAAGATCAGCCTCAAACAGATTGAGTTTTTCTACCGTGTCACCCGGGTGATGGGTTATATAAGCATTAATGAACGCATCGGCGACCTGAATGGATTTGGAGCGGCCGCCACGCGGTGATGCCTGGATGTACAATACAGTTGCCATCGTCGTCCTCTCTTTTTTAACGTTTGGGCTTTGCGACTTTTTGTCTTGATTATATTACACTTGCAAACGCCTTTTAATACGATATTGTGTATGTAAATGTTTGACAAATTAAAAATCTGCCGGGATAAGTAAAAATGAAGATTCGTTTTATTGTGTTGATTGTAGTTTCTGGGTTATCTTTGTCTCTTTGTTGGGCTCAGGAAGGCCCGAATGCAGGGGCATCGCAATCGGTCTTTCAGGCAGGGGCCGGGCTGGTGATAGTGGACAAGCCCCAGAAAGGCGGCGATACAGAGATTTTGCCGATACCGACGGTGTATTTTCAAAAAGACCGCTTTATACTGTTCGGTCCGCAGGCACAATGGGTGTTTTATTACGACGAGAGGCTGACGGTCTCAGCGCTGGGTCAATTGCGGTATGAAGGCTATGACGACGATGAAAGTCGTCATTTGCGGGGGATGAGCGATCGGCGAGCGAGCGTTGAGGCAGGACTTCTGGCAGCACAGGATTTTGATTGGGGACGGTTGGCAGCCCAGTGGACCTTGGATATATTGAATGAGCACAAAGGGCATGAGATTCGTTTGACCGCTTCGCGGCGGTTTGCCGATGCGGCAGGAGTGGACAAGTTGGCCGTAACGCCAACGGTCGGCCTGAA
>JAAYQH010000396.1 GCA_012519365.1 Planctomycetota bacterium
CCGGGTTATTCTGCCACAGTCCCGCCACAAATGTCTTTCGCAAACTTTGCTCGGCCATGTTATGCGATTCCTCTCAGATCAATGACGTCATTATGGATTAGTCCGTCAAAACCGATTAGGGGGACGTCTTTAGCAGCCCCTCGGCTATCAGTTTTTGCTTAATCGGCACCAAATAGGAATTGAAAATGTCCACCACCGCCTGACTGGAGACGGTCGCTCCGCTGATGGCGACGATTTGGTCGTTGATCTCGGCCGGATCCCCGGACTTGACCAGCGTCAGCGTCCCGACCGGCGCGCCGATAAACTGCGGCTGAAAAAAGCCGCCCTGGTCGGGGGGGATGTTGATTTTATCGCCAAAGCCCGGCGTCTCGTTACTGCTGAGCACGCGAAATCCGGCGATGGTTTCGAACGCCGCGTCTGTGGCCACGACCAACTGAATCTTATCGGCAAACCCCGACCCTTCGCAGACAAATGCCCACCCGACGGTCCGGCCGGACGCATCAAGGCCGCGTTTGACATCCACCGGGACGGTCTTGCCGTCGATCTCAATCCACACCGGTTCGGCGGCAGCCGATTCAAACTGCACCGCCTCGGGCAGCAGCAGGCCGGCCAGTCGGTTAAACTGGTTGATGGTATTTTGCTCAATGCGGGGCCTCCAGGCGGCCTCGGTAATCGCCAGCAGTGCGCCAAATACCAGCGCCGCCATCATCAGAACCCAGCTCTGTTCGAAATAGTATTTGATCTTAGCAAACATCAGGGACACCTCCTGCGGGTGTTAACTTGCAAAATCGATCAATCAGCGGCGTAAGGGCATTCATTATCAACACCGCGTACATGACTCCTTCCGGATACTCCCCCACGATACGAATCAGCATAATCAGCGCCCCGACTCCCAGCCCGAAAATCCACATCCCTTTGACAGTCAGTGGCGCAGTAACCGGATCAGTGGCGATAAAAAACGCACAAATCAGCAACCCGCCGCCGAACAGATGCAGCAGCGGATTGACATAAGCCTGCGGGTTCATCAGCCAGGTCGCCAGCGCGATGCCGCCGGATGACAGCAGCACCGCTGCGGGAATATGCCAGGTAATCGTCCGGCGGAACAGCAAATACGCCCCCCCGATCAGCAGTGCCAATGCACTGGTCTCACCCAGACAGCCGCCCACTTCGCCCCAAAACGCATTGGAAATTTGGGCATTGATGTATTGGGGCTCGACCTGTCCTTTCTGCACCGCCTTGCTCCAGGCCAGCGGCGTGGCTTGCGTGGTGGCACTGGTGTTGGCGGCGGTGATTATCGGCAGCTCCGCTTCGAGCGTGGCCGGTACTGTCCACGTCGTCATCGCCGCGCCGAACGAAGCGGTCATAAACGCCCGCGCCGCCATGGCCGGATTAAAGATATTGGACCCCAGCCCCCCGAAAACCATCTTGGCAATCACAATTGCAAACACACTGCCGACGATGGCTGCCGAAAACGGCACCTGCGGCGGCAGCGACAGCGCCAAAATCACTCCCGTGACTACTGCGCTCAAATCACCGAGAGAGGCTGCCCGTTTGCGAATCACAGTACACAGCCATTCACTGATGACACACGTAATGACACAGACGGCAATGACCAGCAGTGCCCGCAGGCGAAAAAACAGGCCCGCTGCAATCACCGCCGGCAGCAATCCGATCAAGACATCGCCCATCACCCGGCGTGTAGAAAGTGCCTGGCGGATGTGCGGCGCCGGGGATACGGTTATCTTACTCAGCATTGAACTATCCTTATTTTCATCTTAATTTTCAGCATGAAAGTACGTTTAGAACTCAGCATTCATAATTTAACATTGACGATTTATGTTTAGAATTTTTCCCTCTTAGGCTTGCATTCGTTTTTTGGCGCGTGCGACCAATATTTTGCCGGTCTTGATGTAGCCGGTCACCTCGATATTGGCCGGACAGACATAACTGCAGCAGCCGCACTCGATGCACGCGGACATATAATACTGCTCGGCAATATCCATCCGATTATGTTTGACCGCATGAGCGATTTTGGTGGGGTTCAATCCTTCCGGGCAAGCCAAGACACAGCGACCGCAGCGGAGACACGGCGTTTGCAGTTTTTGGGATTGAGCTCGGGCGACATCCTCCCGTGTCAGCACGGTAATCGCCCCGGCGGTCTTGGTCAGCGGCGTGTTCAAATCGGCGATTGCAAAGCCCATCATCGGCCCCCCGATCACGACCTTGGCCGCCTGTTCGGTCAACCCTCCGCAATGCTCCAGCAGGTCACTGATGGTCATCCCGATGGGCACGTAATAATTGCCGGGGCGGGCAACCGCCTGCCCCGTAACGGTCGTTATCCGATGGGTCAGCGGTTTGTTCAGCACCACCGCCTCGGCAATAGCCGCACAGGTCGCGACATTCAGCACACACACACCGATAGTCGGCGGAATCTTGCCGGTCGGGACGGTTTTGCCCAGCAGCGACCGAATCAGCTGCCGTTCGCCGCCCTGGGGGTATTTGGTCTTTACCGCCGTGACTTGAATATCCAGGTCCTCAACGGTCGAAGCTGCCTCGGTCATTACACCGATCGCCAAGGGTTTGTTGTCCTCAATGCCGATTCGCACCTTTTCGACGCCGCAGGCCTTGGCGGCCAGCCGTATCCCCGCCAGCACCTGCCAGGTTCCTTCCAGCATCAGCCGATAATCGCAGGTAATAAACGGCTCGCACTCACAGCCGTTAATCAGCAGAATCTCTTTGAGCATTGCCGGATTCGGCTCAATCTTGACGCGTGTCGGAAAGCCCGCCCCCCCCATACCGACCAGCCCGCCGTTGCCGACCGCCTGGCAAATGTGTTCTACCGAATACGGCTCGGCGCTGAAGCCGGCGTCAAACCGCTCAAACGGCGGCGTTTGGGCGGCTGGGCTGTCTGCAGCCGTTTCAATCAGCACCGCCATTGTCCGTCCGACTACCGGATGCGACTGCAGCGCAATGTCCTTGACCGTTCCGTTCACCGGCGAATGGACGGGCGCCGAGACAAAGGCGTCGCTTTTGCCGATCATCTGCCCGGCCTGGACGGTGTCGCGCTTGGCCACCAGCGGTTGGCACGGTGCGCCCAGATGCTGACTGAGCAGGATGGCCACCTGTTTGGGCGGTACCACCGGCTCTATGTCACAGTTTTCGCTGATATGCTTGTTTTCAGGCGGATGCACACCGCCCGGAAAGGTCGCTTTTTTGCTTAGTATTACCATATGTCGTCCCG
>JAAYQH010000397.1 GCA_012519365.1 Planctomycetota bacterium
CAGTTGGTCACCCGGGAGGCGCTTGAGTCGGCCAATGAGAAGGTCGAGATGCTCGGCGGCACCCCAGCCAAGGGCAAAAAGCCGCGTCCGGCTACGGCCAAGACGCTGCTGTTGGGCATTACCAAGGCCGCACTGCAGTCGGATAGTTTTATTTCTGCAGCCAGTTTCCAGGAAACAACAAAAGTGTTGACAGAGGCCGCGCTTGCTAGTAAAATTGATTATTTAGTTGGTTTGAAGGAAAATGTCATCCTCGGCCATTTGATTCCTGCGGGAACGGCGTTTAAGCCGTATCTGGAGATGAAGGTCAAGCATTTGGCTGAGCCGCCATTGCCCAAGCAGCTGGAAGAATTGCGTGAGGTCAAGGAGGCGGAAGCGGCCGCCGAGAAGGCTGTCAAGGCAGCGTTGGGCCTGGAAGAATAGATACTTTGGTTATACCCGATAGATAAGCGGCTTTTTGCGGAAAAAGCCCTATCGGGCGGTGCTCTATAAGATTGATAAGCAATAAATATAAAAATATTTTGGAGAAAGTATGCCGACGATCAATCAGTTAGTGAACAAAGGCCGAAAGGGAAAAGGCAAAAAGCGCATTTCGGACATCAGCGGCTCACCGCAAAAGCGGGGGGTGTGTCTGATTGTGCGTACGCAGACGCCCAAGAAGCCCAACTCCGCGTTGCGTAAGATCGCCCGTGTGCGTCTGACCAATGGTAAGGAAGTGACGGCCTACATTCCAGGCATTGATCACAACTTGCAGGAACACAGCACGGTGCTGATTCGCGGTGGTCGTGTACGAGACCTTCCTGGTGTGCGATATCACATTATTCGCGGTGTCTTGGATACCGCCGGCGTGAACGGTCGCAAGCAAGGCCGCAGTAAATATGGCGCCAAAGCGGGCAAGTAATGCAAAACACTGAATCGGGTAAGCCCTTGTTAAATTGCTTTTGTTAAAAGGTGATTGTGGGGCTAAAAAATAACGAAATTTGTATCTGCAATTACGGATTTTTGATAAGGTAAAATTGCATGGCCAAGAAATTTACAGCGTCGAACGAACAGTTAAAGCCGGATCCGGTTTATCAAAGTAAACTGGCATCCAAGTTTATCAATTGCCTGATGTGGGACGGCAAAAAAAGCGTTGCGTCGAAGGCGTTTTACGATGCGATGAAAGAAATTGAGAAGAAGATTTCGGATGTGCCGCCGATTGAGGTGTTTGAGACGGCTGTCAATAATGTCAAGCCGACGCTTGAGGTTCGCAGCAAGCGTGTTGGCGGGTCTAACTATCAGGTACCGATGCAGGTCGGTCCGAAGCGTCAGTTTTCGCTTGCGATTCGCTGGATTCTGGCCGCAGCCCGCGGCAAAAAGGGCAAACCGATGTCGGTTCGGCTGGCTTCGGAATTGATGGACGCCTACCGCAAGGAAGGCGCCGCGATGACGACGCGCGAGAATGTGCATCGTATGGCCGAGGCCAATAAGGCGTTTGCCCATTTTGCCTGGTAAGCAGTGTTTGTCCGCTGCCACGGTTGTGTTATAGACAGATCGTGGCAGTTTTTTTATGTCACATTTTAGCGGTGTGCACGGACCTCACAGGTCGCCGGAGTCCGGCCGGTTTTGGGGAAGTTGTTTTTGGCAGACGGTCGGGGGTTGTGCAAACGGCTAAAGTGTTCTTTTTTTTTAGACTTCGGATCGCCCGGCCAAAGGACTTTGTAAGTGTTTATTATGTAGTAAGTTATAGTTTTTTTAACCAAACCAGGGGCTTGCCGTTTGGGGAAGCCGGCTTCTTTTGATTTAGATACGATTATTATGGATTCAGATTTAAGATTAGTACGCAATATCGGCATTATGGCGCATATTGATGCGGGCAAGACGACGGTCTCTGAACGCATCCTGTATTTCAGCGGAGAAACGTACAAGATCGGCGAAGTGCACGAAGGCACGGCCGTGATGGATTTTATGTGGGAAGAACAGGAACGAGGCATCACGATTGCCTCGGCGGCGACCAAATGCCCGTGGAAGAATCATACTATCAACCTGATCGATACGCCCGGCCATGTGGATTTCACAGCCGAGGTGGAACGGTCGCTGCGCGTTTTGGATGGGGCGGTGGCGGTGTTTGATGCCTCCGAAGGGGTGCAGGCCCAAAGTGAAACGGTCTGGCGACAGGGACAGAAGTACAAACTGTCGTGCCTGTGTTTTGTCAATAAGATGGACAAGATCGGGGCTGATTTTGAGGGCACAGTGGACGATATTCGCAATAAGCTGCTGGCCAATCCGGTGCCGATTCAGATACCAATAGGGGCGGAGTCCGCGTTTGAGGGGATGATCGATTTGATTACCCGCAAAGCGGTGTATTTTCACGAGACCGCCACGGCAGGCGATTTTTGGGAAAAGGAGGTGCCGGCGGAGATGGCCGTTCAGGTCGAACACTGGCGTCATGCGATGATTGAGGCGGCCGCTGAGTTTGACGAGGAATTGATGGAGGCCTATATCCACGACAAGCCTGTCAGTGAGGCGCTGATTCGTCGCGCGTTGCGCAAAGGGACGGTGGCGGGCAAACTGCATCCGGTGTTAGTCGGCTCGGCGTTGCGGAATATCGGTGTGCGCCGCTTGATGGATGCCGTGGTGGAGTATCTGCCTTCGCCGCTGGATATGCCGCCGGTAACAGGGTGGAAAGACGGCGATAAAGAAAAACCCGTTGAGGTGGTGTGCGATCCTCATAAGCCATTTGTGGCTTTGGCTTTTAAGATCACCAGCGACAAGCACGGCGATTTGTATTTCTTGCGGATTTATCAGGGGACGCTCAAAAAGGGTACGCGGGTCTATAACAGTACGCGCGACCGCAAGGAAAATATCACACGTCTGTTCCATATGCATGCCAATTCGCGGCAACTACTGGATGTGGACTATGCGGGGGACATTGTGGCGGTGGTCGGGTTGAAGGAAACGTTGACCGGCGATACGCTGTGTGATACGCATCATCCGGTGGTTCTGGAGAGCATCCAGTTCCCCGAAACGGTGATCAGTATGTCGATCGAGCCCAAGTCGGCTGCCGACCGGGCTAAATTGGGTGATGCCCTGGCGACGCTGCGGCGTGAGGATCCGACCTTTGCCTATAAATATGACGAGGAGACCGGCCAGACCATCATCAGCGGGATGGGTGAGCTGCACCTGGAGGTGCTCGAGCATAAATTGGTACGTGATCTGGGCGTCGGCGTACGTGTGGGCCGTCCGCGTGTGGCGTACAAGGAAGCGATCAGCGGCGAAGCAGAAGCGGTGGGCCGATTTGTCAAGCAGACCGGCGGCCGCGGCCAGTTCGGGCACGTCGTTATCAAGGTTGAGCCGCTGTACGAAGAGGACGGCCATTACGCCAGACACAATGAGTTTGTTAACGCCGTCATTGGCGGCACTGTGCCCAAGGAATATATCCCGGCGGTAGAAAACGGGGTTATGGAGGGTTTGGCAAGCGGCGTACTGGGGGGCTATCCGGTCGTCGGGGTGAAGGTGACGCTGCTGGATGGGTCGTATCACGAGGTCGATTCGTCGGAGTTGGCCTTTGAGCAGGCCGGAATACTTGCCATTCGCGAGGCACTGCCCAAGGCCGGGCCGATCTTGTTGGAGCCGGTGATGCGGGTTCAGGTGATTGTGCCCGAGCAGTATTTTGGGACGATTCAAGGGAGCCTGATTGCCAAACGCGGTTTAATTACCAACACACGGCTGCATGGAACAGTGCGAATTATCGACGCCAAGGTTCCGCTTTCGGAGATGTTCGGCTATGCCAGCCAAGTCCGCAGTGCAACAGCCGGACGCGGGACGTTTACGATGGAGCCGCTGTGCTATGAAAAAATTCCGGAACAAATTTCAGAAAAAATTTTAATAAACTGTTGACAGACCCTTCACGTTATGCTAGATAGGAGGGCTTTCAGCCGCAGCGAGCACGAAAAGGATTTTTGTGCGTTTCGAGTAGGGCTGTGCATTTCAATAAGAATTGCGTCCCAGGGACGACAGATAGTGGGCCTGGATAGGACGGTGCCGCAAGTGGTTGTGGTTGCCGTCTCATTAACCCAACGGGCCGGGAAAGGTCGAGAAGGCTTTTCCAGTGGTTTTTTAAGGAAGGCGAATCTGATGCCTTACCTGCCTAAAAGAGAAGCGGGGAATCCCACTGATGAAAAAACAGGGGGAATTTTCCGCTGAATTTCTGACAGATTGAGTTTTAAAAAAGGTATCTGTAACAGGTCTTGTATTATAGACACTGCCAGTAGAGAAATAAGGAAAGACAATGGCCGATAGCGAACGAATCAGAATCCGGATGGAAGCGTATGACCATCGGGCGCTGGACAGCAGTGCCAAGGAGATTGTCGAGCAGGCGCGACGGACGAACGCGAGGGTCAGCGGCCCGATTCCGCTGCCGACGCGAATCGAGCGTTATACCGTGCTGCGCAGCCCGCATATTGACAAAAAGTCGCGGGAGCAGTTCGAAATGCGCACGCACAAACGTCTGATAGATATTTATGATGCCAATGCCCGTACGGTCGAAGCCCTGAACCGGCTTGTTGTGCCTGCGGGTGTTTTTGTAAAGATCAAGGCCTGATTGGGCTGAGGTTGAAAAGTCCGACGATCAGAGGATAGATAACCATGGCGATGTTGCTTGGAAAAAAAATAGGAATGACGCAGGTGTACGATGAAGCGGGCAGGATGGTTCCTGTGACAGTGCTTCAGGCCGGTCCGTGTACGGTGTTGCAGGTCAAAACCCCGCAGACCGACGGCTACACCGCGCTGCAATTGGGATATGACGATGTCAAGGCCTCGCGGGTGAAAAAGCCGGCACAGGGACACGCGCAGAAGGCCAACGCCGTGCCGAAACGGTTTGTTCGTGAATGGCGGCTGAACAGCGGTGATGAGCCCGGTTATGCGGCCGGCGAGCAGGTCAATGTTGCGGCGTTTGCTGATATTAAGTTTGTTGATGTGGGCGGCACCAGCAAGGGCAAAGGCAATGCCGGTGTGATGAAACGACACGGTTTTGGCGGATTTTCTGCCTCGCACGGTACGGAGCGCAAACACCGAGCCAGCGGTTCAATCGGCAGCTACGGCAGCGACCGCGGCCATGGCGGAAATCTCAAGAAAGGCAAACGGATGGCCGGTCGGATGGGCGGCCAGTGGGTAACGACCAAGCACCATCAGCTGGTCAGCATTGATGAACAGAACAATCTGCTTGTGGTCAAAGGCGCGGTGCCCGGTCCGGTGGGCGGCTATGTGGAAATCCGCAGTTCGAAGACCC
>JAAYQH010000398.1 GCA_012519365.1 Planctomycetota bacterium
GATCGGCTCCAGCAGCCGAGCCCTTTCTTCGCCGTACACCTTGATTAACTGCTCCATTTGGGCAAGTTTTTGTTCCACTGCCGCGGCCTGTTGCTGCGGATTGGCCAGCAGTTTCCACTGCGTTAACTCCTGACGAATGCCTTCAAAGTACAGTTCCACATCAACCGGCATGGCAGGCACATAATTCAATCCCTGTTCAATCAGGCGGGCAACCTCCGATTGGCTAAATGCGGTGCCGAATTCTTCCTGGCCTGCGGCTTTCAGGTCGTTCAGACGAGTCTGAACCTCAGCGGCCGGGTCATACTGCCCAACCGCATCGGCCAGTCGCATCTTGGCATACAGTGCCAGCAGGCGGTTTTGGAAGATATTGCCGGCCGCCTCACGTCCCCGTGCGGGAAGGCTGCGTGCCTTTTGCAAGGCTTCTTCATAGGCCTGGTCGGCTTTGTCAAATAAATCTACAGCGGCCTGGAACGTTTCCATGTTCAGTTCGTCCGTTAACGCAAGCCGTTCGGGCAGGCCGCGAACAAGCGTTTCGTCTACAGCTGACATGATTTCCGAAAGCCGCCGGGCCAGATTCTTTTGGGTGGCCATCTGATCGGCATACGTCATTGCCGCATAGGCGAAGCTGTCGGCCAGACGAAATGACGCCGCAACCACGTCAGGGGTTTTTGCTTTCTGATAGTATTCGGCGGCCTGTTGAAACAGTTCAAACGCCTCCTGGGCGGTTTGACGATAAGCCTCCAAATGGGTGTTGAGTGCATCGGCATAACTGGCGATGTTTTCCTGATGGTCCGACAACAGCCGATCGATTTCAACACGTTGTTCTTCGAGCATCCGATGCCCCGGATCGGCCTGCAGCGCCTGAATTTTTTGCTCTGTTTTCTGGATACTCTCAACCAGCTGGTCCGCTTTCAGAGCAGCCAGCGCAATCTGGTCATCAAGAATGGTGATTTGATTTTCCACCGCCTGAACCTGCACATAGTCTTCTTTGCGTTCCAGCATCAGGGCATAGGCTTTCTGCTGAAGAGTCAGTTTTTCCTCGCCTTTGGCCAAATCGGCCTGCCGCAGCAGGTCCTCGGCCTGGGCCTGAGACTGGTCAATGACTGCCTGAATATCGTTTTTTTGCTGAACGAGCGATTCTTTTCGGGCAGTCAGATCGGCCAGTTCCTTCTTTGCCTCGTTCAGGCGGGCTCGAAGCCCGTTCTGGTCCGCCGCGCCGTTTAGCAGCTCCTGCAGTTCGGAGATTTCCTTGTTATGCAGCGCCAGCATCTGTTCAATGCGTTCTTTTTCGAGCAACAATTCCTGGGAACGCTTTAACTCCTTGTCTATGGCGTCGATTGCGGCATTTAGGGGCAGGAACTTACGCATCAATTCGCCGCGTCGCGAAAGTCCCTCGTCGAGTGTCAAATTCGCAGCGACCAGAGTGGCCGAGGCCTGCGCCAAACCAGCGGGGCCAGTGGCGGCAATCGCCGACTCAATTCGCCGGCGGGCAGCGGTTTTGTCGGCTTCGGTCAGGGCCGATTGGACCTCTCGGTGTACCTCTTTGGCGGCCTTGTCCTGAGGATTATCTCGGCACCCTGTGGTCATCAAACAGAAGAACGCCAGAAAGGCCGTTGCCCATTGAATTGTCAGCAACTGGTTCGTTTTTCGCACCGGTACACTCCGTATTAGATGAAAATAGGACGCTTTTTTTACGAAAGCGTATCGTACCGGACGAGATTTATCGCGTCAAGAATTTTCTGTCGCTCGATTCAACAAGCGGCGACGCTGAGGTTGGTTGTATAAAACAGACAAAAAACATCCTCATCAAGGAACGCCTGCCGCTTTCTCAGTTCCTCGATGGCCCGCTGTTTAAGTGAATCCTCGGCAAGGATCGCCGCGAGCATCAGGCTTTCGGTGGACTCATTTTTGAGTGAACAGATTGTGTTTTCCATTGTGGTTTCTCCTCAAAATTTTTAGGTGTTGATTTTCAATCGGACCGTTTACTGCATAAAATGTACCCGCGAATCATTTTGATTGGATTGAGGTTATGTTAGAATTCATCAATGAACGGTTTTTTCTCGACCCAACCGGCGATATTGAGTATAGTCTTTGAAGTTACGCAGAAGTAATGGAATTCGGGAGACTTATGGGCACATTAAGTCGTGTATTTGTTCCTTTTTTGATCGTCGCGATACCTATCGCGGCGATACTGGCGTATTTGATGTACGCTGGGCAGGCCGGGCCGGAGGCACTTTTGTCCACTGGCCAGCCGTGCATATTTGGCCGACAGCAATGGCCTGTATTTCGCGGAGACCCTGCTTTTACCGGCGTCGTTCAAGGCGCGTTTCCCGATAAACTTGCCCTTGCGTGGCGATTTGAGACAAATGGCCCGGTCCAATCCACCCCGGCGGTTGGCGGCGGGATGGTTTTTGTCTGTTCTGGGGATGGCTCTTTGTATGCGGTTGATCTGGCAGGGGGGCAGCTTCAATGGCGATTTGAGGCCGACGATTCGCTGGAAGCCAGTCCCTTGCTGGTCGATGGGTCGGTCTACGTCGGTTCCGTCCGGGGGACGTTTTATGCGATAGATGCCGCTACTGGCTCGCAACAATGGATATTTTACGCAAAGGGGAAAATTGTCGGATCCGCCAATACATTTCAAGACACCGCCACCGGCAGGCAGCGGGTAGTGTTTGGCGGCTATGATAATACGTTGTACTGCCTCGACGCCCAGACGGGTCAGGGGGTCTGGACACAGGAAGCGAAAAGTTACATCAATGGGGCTGCGGCCATTGCCGATGGGGCGACGGTGTTCGGCTCCTGCGACGGGATGTTGTATGTGGTGCCGCTCGATGAGCCGGCGCAGACCCGCACGATTGACATTGAGGCCTATATGGCCGCATCGCCGGCGATCAAAGACGGCATTATCTACGCGGGCAATTACGACGGGCTGTTTCAGGCTGCACGATTAAAAGACGGCCAAGTCCTATGGCAATTTCGCCGGCAGGGGGTGCCTTTTGTGTCCTGCCCGGCCGTAACGTCCGAACGGGTGTTCTTCGGGGCCCGGGACAAGACGCTCTATTGCCTGAATCGTCAGGATGGCACGAGGGTCTGGACATTCACTGCTACCGGCGGGATAGACAGTTCGCCGGTGGTCTGCGGTGATAAGGTCATTTTTGGGGC
>JAAYQH010000399.1 GCA_012519365.1 Planctomycetota bacterium
AATCCGGCATACTCAAGCACCGCACGGGCACTGGAGCCGGCAATCACACCTGTACCGGGACTGGCCGGAAGCAGCGTAATCTGAGTCGCCCGACACTTTCCGACCACCGGATGCGGCAATGTATCATCCACCACCGGTACCCGATGCAGATTTTTCTTGGCGTCCTTGATCGCTTTTTCAACCGCCGGCGGCACCTCGTTGGCTTTACCGTAGCCGTAGCCAATCGTGCCGTTGCGGTCGCCGACCACCACCAGAGCGGAAAAACTGAATCGCCGTCCGCCTTTGACCACTTTGGCATTGCGGAAGACTTTCACGACGGTGTCTTCCAGCGGCTGCTCGCTCTGCATTTCTGCTGTTCTGATTGCTTCCTCGGCCAACTTATATCTCCAACACTAAAATCCGATTTTCAGTCTCTTTCATTTACCCGTCTAAAACGCCAACCCGGCATTGCGGGCCGCATCGGCCAGCGCCTTGACGCGGCCGTGATATTTATAGCCGTTGCGGTCAAAACAGACCGCCTTAATGCCAACTTCCATCGCCTGACGGGCCACCGCCACACCCACCATTTCGGCAGCTTTCTTATTGCCGCCAAAGGAAACAGAACCGCGCAAATCTTTGGACATTGTACTGCCGGACGCCAGCGTCACGCCCGCCTGGTCATCAATGATTTGGGCATAAATATGCCGTGCCGACCGGAACACCACCAGGCGGGGACGTTCGGACGTTCCGAAAACTTGCTTGCGAGAACGCCAATTGCGGCGAAATTTGGCTTTTTGTAATCTTTCTTTCTGCTTCATACCGTACGCGGCAAAGCCGCCTCCACATATTTGCCTGTTACCGTTATTCTCTCACTGTGAATTAGCCGCCCGACCCAAGGGCCTTGCCTTCCTTACGGATGACATGCTCATCGGAATAGCGAATTCCCTTGCCCTGATACGGCTCCGGCGGACGGACGCGACGGACATTGGCCGCGAACTGTCCCAACGCGTGCTTGTCCGGCCCACTGAGGGTAAAGATCGCAGGAACCTCATTTCCCTTGGTGGCAGCCACTTTGATTTCAACCTTAATATCTTTGGGTATCTTCATCTCAAGCGGATGCGAATAGCCCACATTCAGGATGAGCTTGCCGCCCTGTTCTTTGACGCTGTAGCCGGTCCCGAACACCCTCATCTCGCGGGTAAATCCCTGGCTGACGCCGACGATCATGTTATTGATCAGCGCCCGCATCGTGCCGTGCAGGGCCTTATAATCGCGGTTCTCTTCAGCCGTATTGCTGACCACCACAGCGCCATTATCGACTTTCACCTCAATTGCGGGATGACAGGATATCTGGAGCGTTCCCTTCGGGCCGTTGGCCTTGACGGTTGTACCCTGAATATCCACCTTAACCCCAGCGGGTATAACGATTGGTTTTTTTCCTATACGACTCATTTAGCTCACCGTGCAAATCAGTTCACCGCCTACGCTTTCGGCGCGGCATTTCTTATCGCTCATTATGCCTCGACTCGTGGACACAATACAGATTCCCAGCCCGCCCAAGACCAGCGGAAGCGAATCTTTGCCTTTATAGACCCGACAACCCGGCTTGCTGGCCCGGTCAATCGAGTGGATCACCGACTCGCCGTCCGGCGTGTATTTCAAAGCAATCCTGAGGATGCCCTGTTTGCCGTCATCGATGCGGTCGTAATCCCGGATATAGCCTTCTTCTTTCAGCACCGCCGCGACCCCTTCGCACACCTTGCTGGCTGCGACATTGACGTGGGCCTTTTTGACGCGTGCGGCGTTGCGTATTCGCGTCAGCATATCCGCAATCGGATCATTGAAACTCATTCACTTCACTCCACATGTAACCTGTAGGGTTTTCGTTTTTCAAACAGATACACTCGTTACCAGCTTGCCTTCTTCAGACCGGGAATCAGTCCCTCGTTGCCCATCTTGCGGAGGCAAATGCGGCATATCTTAAATTTTCGATAAACCGCTCTCGCACGGCCGCAAATCTGACAGCGTGTATAAGCTCGGCTACGGTATTTCGGTTTTTTTTGGGCCTTATTCTCAAGCGCCTTTGTGCTCATATAAAAACTCCGATCTCGTACTAAAATTCAAATCCTAAGACATCGCCTTAAATGGCATCCCGAACAGCCGTAGCATTTCGCGTGCCTCATCGTCGCTCCGGGCCGAGGTTACAAAGGTGATATTCATCCCCTGCTGATACTCGATCTTGGACGGGTCGATTTCCGGAAACA
>JAAYQH010000400.1 GCA_012519365.1 Planctomycetota bacterium
CGGCAGATTGCCGAAAAGGGAATCTACCCGGCCATTAATCCGCTGGAAAGCTCGTCGCGCATTCTTGACCCGCATATCGTCGGGCAGGAGCATTACGACACAGCTCAGACGGTGTTGGAATACTTGCAGCGATACAACAGTCTACAGGATATCATCGCAATCTTGGGGATTGATGAATTAAGTCAGGAAGACCGGCTAACGGTCGCACGGGCGCGAAAACTGGAGCGGTTTTTCTCTCAGCCGTTTATCGTGACCAGGCAATTTACCGGCTTGGAGGGTAAGTATTGCTCCGTTGCCGATACGGTAAGAAGTTGCCGCGAAATTTGCGAAGGCAAGTGGGATCATCTTCCTGAACAGGCATTTATGTACATCGGCTCTGTGGAAGAGGCGCAGGAAAAACTCGGAAAAAGTAAAAAAGCATAAGGGCTTAGTTGGAATTTTTTGCCGATGGTTGGTTTTTCGCACGGAAAATTTAGAGTTGCATTGTTAACCCCAAATGCCAGCTTGTTGGATTGTCGGGCCGGTTCGGTGGTTTTGCCGGCACAGGACGGCTATCTGGGTATATTGCGTAATCACTGCCCTCTGATGTGCATGCTTGGCCAGGGGATTATGCAGGTACGCGACATAGCCGATCGACCGGACGCTTTTTTTGTTGTTGAAGGGGGGTTTGCTCAAGTCAGTGAAAATGAGGTTACGGTATTGGCCTATGAGGTGACCACGTTTGAAGGACGAGATGAACAAGCCATCGATGATCTCCTGCGTCATGCCCGCAGTGTGTTGGCAGGTCACGAATACCTTCGCACGCAGCAGGAAGCCATCGATTACAGCAAGGCTCAGCTTATCGTTCGGATGGCCGAAATGGCGGGGGTCAAACTGGCTGTGGAAAGGGAGTAATCTGCCGTCTGTCATCGGGATTGGAAAAATGATTGAAATTCCGACACCGAATAACTAGAATTATGACACACGGTTCTTCTTGGAAAATAAACGATGACCTCGAACCACAACAAAAGCGGCGGTGAGATCGACAATGCGGCCGTGGAAGCCTTTGTTCGCGGCTTGGATGGCAAGTTTCGGATGCTCGTTATCCTGAAAGCACAGCTTTATGGAGGGCGATGGGAACCGATGCTCGAAGACTTGCAAAATCGCCTTGAGGGGAAACCTTATATTTTTAAGTTGGCCAATCGAATTAAAGACGATGTTGAACGCATCGGTATTTTGCAAGAGTTTGAAAAAGCGCACGGCATTGATTTGTCCGATTATATCAAATTGGACTCGCAATAGTCCACTTTGTCGGAGTGGTTTGCGTGCGGCTTTAGAGGAACCGGATAAGATAAGATTTCTGCATAAACGGAGATATTATGATGACAAATGTGTTCTGTGTTTTTGTTTTGCTGGGGTGTTCATTTGGGCAAGTTGTCCCTGAAAATAAGCCTCAGAGTTCTGAATTGATCTCGCCGGCCTTGATCAGCAGGGCGGGATGGACGATGAGTTGGCAGCTGAACCTGCCGCTCAAATCACAAGATACAATCGACCGAATGATCGCATTTGATGAATATCTTTATGTATTGACCAATTCCAATATCTTGTTCTGCATTGACCGATCTGCAGGAAAAATGCGGTTTGTAACGCCGCTTGCCAGGCCCGGGTTGCCGATTTGCGACCCCATAATGTATGAAAAAAATCTCTTGTTTATGGTGGGCAATGAGTTGGTCATTGTTGATCCCTGGGCGGGGGCTATTGTCGAACGCTCCCGTTTCGAGCAAATCGGCAATACTTATGAATGCGGGCTGGCTATGAACAAGGATTACGTCTATTTCACCAGCTCAGATGGACGGTTATATGCGTATGCCCCTTATGTCTATACTCCTATCGTTTCGGCCAGGAATGCGGAAAAGGATTCAGAACAAGGAACGGAAGAAGAATCTGTTACAGCAGGTTATTGGCGTGTGTTTTCAGCGACAGCCGATAATAATTCGCCGATTATCTCATTGGCGGCCCTGGATGATCGCGTTTTATTTGCTACGCATGCAGGCAATGTAGTCGCCATCGCTCCCGACAAGCCGGAAAAGTACTGGCAATTTGATACTACCGGAACAATCGAGGCGGATCTGGTTGTTTCCGATGGAATGGTATATGTCGGCAGCCATGATACCAAACTGTACAAACTGAATATCGAAAACGGCCGCTTGGCTTGGTCTTCGCCGTTTCATGCCGGCGATCGCATACGTAAGCCGGTGGTTGTGGGGCAAAAACTGGTCTATCTGACGGCCGACAGAACGGGGGTATACGGCATAGACAAAGAAACCGGACAGGCCGTCTGGCAGATTCCTGAAGGAGTGGGCGTCTTAACAGAGACTGCTGATCGCAGTTTTGTGTTCAGTCGCCCCGGCTTATTGAATGTAATGGACAATGCTGCCGGTAAAAAACTTTACAGTGTAAATTTCTCAAAGGTCCGTTATTTTGCCACAATAATGCATGAACCCCGAATGTACGTGGCCGATGAAAAAGGACGTCTTGCTGAAATTACGGTCAAATAAGAATTGCGGAGGCATATTATTTATCGGCCGGAAATGAGCGTTTGTTATTGTCTTTTTGCGTTGCTGAATTTGTGAAGGATTTCGAAGGTATCACTTTGAATTAGAACGTGCCGGTTTTTGGACTTAATTGTCAAGCGTCAATAGACAGCCAGGGAAAGGAAATATAGCAGTGGATATTTCAATCAAGAGGGCGTTGATTAGTGTGTCGGACAAAACCGGTTTGGTCGAGTTTGCCAAAGTGCTGAGTGAAATGGGCGTTACGATTATCAGCACGGGCGGTACCGCCAAAGCCCTGACAAACGCTGGCATTCCCGTGGTCAGTGTTGAGTCGGTTACCGGCTTTCCGGAGATGATGGACGGGCGTGTCAAGACCCTGCATCCAAAGATTCACGGTGGACTGCTGGGGTTGCGCGACAAGGCAGAGCATAGCGAAGCGATGAAGACACATGGTATCGAGCCGATTGATCTGGTATGTGTCAATCTGTATCCTTTTGAAAAAACCGTTGCCAAAGCCGACTGTTCTTTTGAAGAGGCTATTGAGAATATTGACATCGGTGGCCCCAGTATGGTGCGTTCAGCAGCCAAAAATCATAAATTTGTAACAATCGTCACTAAACCGTCTCAATACGATGAGGTGTTGGAGGAGATGAGAGCCAAAAACGGAGCGACCGGGTTGCCGCTGCGTCAAAAACTGGCACGTGAGGCGTTTTCGCTGACGGCTGCTTATGATGCCGCCATCGCGCAGTATTTAAACCGACAAGCCGGCGAGATGTTCCCCGGCC
>JAAYQH010000401.1 GCA_012519365.1 Planctomycetota bacterium
ATGCACCGTCGGTGTTTCCCGATTTAGGCTTTACAGCGGCGTTAACATTGGGCGGTGAAAATCGGTATCCTTTGGTGTTGTGTGATGTGTATTCGCGCAAACGCGCCGGCGTCGGTGGCAAAAAAACCGGTACGCCGATTCTCTATTTCAGAGCACGGACGAACTTTTCAATCCAGGATATGGAAAATTATCCCGAGCAGTCCATTTATTATTATTATGACAATGAAAAGATTTTTGAATTGGGCATGCCGGATACCGGTATAGATCACGAAATCCTGCGTGTCGCTGGGGATCATTTTATCAAATTTGACGATATGATTCTCAACAAGAATGTGCAGGCGGTTCGTCGGCCGTATCGCGCCGGTTCGTTTATCTTGTGGTCGGCCGGCAAGGACGGCTCGTTCGGCACAGGCGATGATATTTTTAACTTCACGCGTGAAGCCGAATAACCGGTTTCAACAGGTAACAGGCGCAGTGTAAACTTCTCCGAGTTCCGAACGATGGACTTAAATCGCCGACAATTCGGCTTGACGTTGACGGAAGTGCTGGTGGCATTGGTGGTGCTGCTGATTCTGATGAGCACGGCGCTGCGGATGGGGCAGTATGTCAGAACCCGTTCGGCCATCCAGTTGACCGAGAGTTTGCTCGGTGTGATTGATACGGCGCTGCAGCTGTATTATGAAGAATACCGGGCGTTTCCGCCGGCGGTCCCTGAGGTATCGGAAGCAGGGTTTGAAGCGGCTACAGGAACGTCGATCGCCGTGGACCAGGGGACGGTAGTAAATGAGTATTGGCCCAGTGCTGCGTTGTATTTTATTCTGAATCGAGTCCCCGTGACGCGGGAGATTCTTTCGGCCGTGTCGAAAAATCTGGTTACCGCAAAAGATATCGCCGACCAACCGATTATTGTGGTACTGGCGGACAGAAATGAACGTGTGATGCTGCTGCGTTTTGTGGATGCCTGGGGCAAGAGTCTATGGTATGAGTACGCCGAGGATGATGCTTACCCGCGGGTGATTTCGGCCGGTCCGGATAATACTTTCGGAACCGAGGACGATATTGAGAACAAGTAACAAAAGCGCGGCAGCGAGAGCTGCCCGTTAAAATGTAAACTTGTGGGTTTCGCAATCCGACAGCTTATGCTATCTGGTTTTTGCGGCGGCACAGCCCACCAGCGGTCGTTGATAAAGGAATAAGCAATGCAGGACAGGCAAAGACAATTGAAGGCGTTTACGCTGATTGAGCTGCTGACGGTTGTGGCGGTTATTTCGATGCTGATTATGATTTTCAGCGTCGGGACGCGTAAGGTCACGATTATCGGCAGAGGCTTGCAACAAAAGTCCGTTTTTCACGCGATGGAGGTGGGGCTGGAACTGTTCAGCGGCGATTTTGAGGCGTATCCTGAGTCGGCCGTTCGTGATGCGTCCGGTGTTAAGGTGACTGGCGCCCAGCATGTAGTTGAGGCCTTGCTGGGGCGTGATGAACAGGGATTTGAGCCGCGTACGGGATGGTATCCGCCGAATGATAAGTTGTATCGTGCGGATGCTCCGGACGATTTGTACACGAATACGGTGGACAGTTTGGCGCGTCGCAAGGGGCCGTATTTTGATCTCAAATACGGATCGGTCAGCACGATCTATGAGTTGTGGGACAGCAATACGGGGCCTTCTGCGATTTACGATTCCACATCTTCGCCAACGCCGGTCCAGCGGTCGCCTGTTATTACGGATGTTTTTGAACGCAATGAGACACCCAATGGCCGTCGCGGGATGCCGATTTTGTATTTTAAGGCCGATCCAGCCAAGGTGTTTCGCATTGATCCGATTACCCGCCAGACAGTTGACGTTCCGACACCCAGCGATTATCGGCAATGGACTTACAATTTTGAGGACAATGGGGCGGTGCTCGAATTGCCCTGGCTTCGGGATCCGAGCAAGGGCGGGGGGTTGGATTCTAATATTCACTATCAGGACCCGGACGATACCGGAAAGACGCCGGCACAGTTGTTTTACGAATTGATCACCAAGCCCGGCGCTGATCCGGATCGCGGGTTCTTCAGGCCGTACAACGAACGAACGTTTATTTTAATTTCTGCCGGCTGGGACGGCATCTTCGGCACGAAAGATGATATCGTCAACTTTGATTAGAGTACCTCGAGTAAACAGTGGTTCGTTTTTCGACACTGATAGACATCGATTTCACAAAGAGGGTGGTGGAATGGCCGTCCGGAAAGACAGTGTGACTCTGTGACGTGAGGGTCAATAATTAAAGGACAAGAATAATGGGGAACAACAAAACGACAATTCGAGCGTTTACGCTGGTTGAGATGCTGACTACGGTGGCGATTATCGGGATTCTGCTGGCGGTGCTGATACCCGCGTTTAATCAGGTCAGCAAGACGGCCACGCGGGTCAAACAGCGGGCGCAGTTTCAAAACATTGAAATCGCCCTCGAAACCTTTCGCTCCGATACCGGCGACTACCCGCCCAGCCATTTTGATACGAGTATCGGCCAATATTCAGCTGCCGAGCGTCTGGCCGAGGCGGTGGTCGGGCGCGATGGGTTCGGCTTTCATCCCGCTTCCCGTTTTTATGAGAGCGGCAAAGGGGACATCGACGGCGACGGAACCCCGGACCCGGTCGGGCAGGGAACGATTTACAACGCAATTGACGGCGTGATATGCAGCAGCGGTTATGTGCAGACAGCCGAGGAGAATCGCGCCGTTCGAAAGGGACCGTATCTCGAATTGGAAAATGCCAACGCTGTCCGATTGAGCAATTACGGGGCGATTTATCAGTCGCTGTGGCAAAAGCAAAACAAACCGCCAAGTCTGGTGCTGGCCGATGTGTTCAAAACGGCCAAATTAACAACCGATCGTAAAACAGGGCGGCCGATTTTATATTATCGTGCCAATCGCCTGAAGACAGGCCATAGTGCAGATACCATAGGGGCCAACACCTATGCTTATGCGGAAGGTAATGTCATTGCGACACTCACAGGGCAGTCGATTGAAGCAGGTTGGTTTTACAATCGTACGCGGAATCCGAATTTTACTGATCCGCCGCGGCCGTATCGGGCCGAGTCGTTTATCCTGCACAGCGCCGGCCCGGACGGGGTGTACGGCACGACCGACGATATGTTTAACTTTGATGAAAGGGAGTAAGCCGTTCGGAAATCATCGGGGCGGTTTTTAACAGCGATGCATAAAAACAGGCGACAATTTGGCCTGACGCTGACCGAGCTTTTGGTAACGATTGCGGTGATGGCGATATTGATGACGCTGGCGGTTCCTGCGGCCAAGCGGTTGAGCGAGACCTTCCACAGCGGTATCGGTGCACGCGGAATGATCAGTGCTGCACTGAATAACGCTCGGGCCATTGCCGCTCGGGAAGGCACCTATGCCGGTATTTGGTTTTATTATGAACCGGCTGAGCAAAAGACTTATATGGTGTTTATTGTTTACGATTCCGAGACGACCCAATTGGCCAACGGCTTTTGTCCGGTGCCGGGGCGCAAAGCCGCCGCATTGCCCGATGGGATAATCGCCTTGGACAGCAGCAGCGGTCGGAGCAGTTTTCCCGTTGTGTTTAACGCCGCCGGCAGGTTGGTCATTCATCCGGTTCGGTATCATGGTATTTTGCCGTTTAAGACGCCGACGGAGTCTTATAATTCCGAAGAGGTAATGAGCGTTACGGGGTTTGTCCTGCGGTCCAACGAGGACTCTGCTTTTTTAGAGATGGTGTTAATCAATCCCTATACCGGCGAGTTGGTTGGTGAAGAATAAAACGATGAAAAATCTGACGCGGAATCATTTTGGTTTTTCGCTCATTGAAACGATGCTGGCCGCGGGCATTCTCGGCGTGGGGCTGGTGTTGATTGCAATGGTCTTTCCGGTGGGGATTAAACTGACCAGTGTGGCCACTGAACGAACGGTGGGGGCCATAGCGGCGGATGAGGCGTTTGCCAAAATTAAACTATGGGGCTTTCCGAGGACGTGGCCGACTTTGACAAATCAGACCTGTGCAGATTATAGAGAACTGCTGAATACCCAATATGCCGGATATCCCGGTTGGTCGATCAAGGATATCTCATGGTCGGAGTTTTTGTATCCCTCTGACGACAATATAGGTCAGCCGCGGGTTTATCATTGGTCGGCCCTGTGTCGCGCGCTGGACGACAAGCAGGTGCAAATTACCGTGTTTGTGACGCGGAAGGTTGCCGAGAATATCCAGTTTCGCAGTACCATCAATTCTGGGGTAGGTCCTTTGCCCGGTTCTCTCCAAGCGTGGCCATCGCCGGTGGTGGTGTCCCTGAAATATGACGGCACGCCGCGCGAATTAAAAATAGATGTCTTGTTGTGGGGCGATGAACACGAATTTTTGAGCGGCGGCATGGTTCTGCTCGAAGATCGAACCGGCAGGCTTTACACGATTGAGCAAGTCCGAGACAGCGACGGTGACGGACAACGAGAAACGCTCGTACTGAGCCAGCCGTGGCAATGGCCGGGATATGAATTAAATCCGGATGCGCCGCCGGCCGCGGCGCAAACCAATTTGCGATTTTGGGTTGTGCCGCCGGGGATTGGCAGTTCTCGAAATCCGGTAATCGCGGTTCGCCAAAAAGTGATGCGAATTGACTAAGCAGGGCGGTTTTAATCCAGAAAAATGTGACAACCTATGGGAATAAAGACACACAAGGCGTTTACGATCATTGAATTGCTGGTGGCGATGGCGCTGGTGGTGATTTTGGTGGCGCTGTCCAGTGTGATTTTTGCAGTGGCCGTGCGGGCGCATCGGATGGCCGATTCGACCCTTGAGATCTCACGCCGCGCCGAGGTCATCGCAGAGCAGTTGCTCAGCGATGTCCGAGGTCTGCGAAAAGACGCGCCGCTGGCGATCTGGTTCGAACGCGATGCGACGACAGGCCGGCATTACGATCAGATTCTGTTTTTTGCCAACGGCAATTTTCAGACTATCCATCAGTATGAAGGTAAAACCGTGTGGGGCAATCTGTCGCGGATTTACTACGGGCATGCCTGGGAAACGCGCTATACGACAGAATCTTTTTTGAAAGGATACTGCCCGTCAATCACGGATTCAGGTCAGGAGCTGCCCGTTTCTCAATTGCTGTCCCGCCGGGCCCATGTGCTGACGTCGGATTTAAGTTTGCCGGCGTTTCCCGATTCTTCGGGGTTTGTGGATAGTTTCAAACCCTTGGCGAACAATACGCTCGAGACTGATCGGTTGTCGCTGACCGAATGGAAAAATCTGTTGGCTGTGTCTCAACAGAATAGTACGGTTTTTTTGCTTCGCAATTTTTTTAATCAGTCCGACGCGACGACTACCGGCCGACCAATGATCGACAAGACCTTTCCGCAGTCGCTGCATTTGTTGCTGTCGGAATACATCAGCGCGTTTAAGGTGCAATGGGGCTATACGGCGGAAGACTTGACCCTGAGTGCGCCAGACGATGAGCCGGTGCTGGTTACCGATGCCCAATACTTTACGGGGATGCGGTGGTGGCCCAGCGTCGATCCGGCCGGGGACGGATCGGTTGGCTCGGATTTTGATGCGATGGGGGGCGATGAATTTGGTGTTTATTTTCAGTTGCCGCGGGGAACCACGCGGAAAGAGTGGTCCCCTTCTATTGTGTGCAGGACCAACGGCGTCTATTTTCGACAGCACTTTTTCCCTCGTGCGCTGAAGTTTACATTTGTCGTGCACGACAAAAATGGTCTGTTCCCGGATGGCAAGACGTTTACCCAGATCGTGGCCATCAAATAAGCGATGTTGTGAGGGAATGCTCTTTGGACAATTAAATAGGCAATGGAATCAGACGCGTAACCGGTCGTCTCAACAGAGCCGATATCCGCCTGCAGTGTGATGGCAGAGGGGGTACGCCGTGGTGAGCGTGTATGCAAGGTGTTAGGCAAAGCGGCGGATTATGAATGTCTAACGCGGCATAGGTGTGGAGTTGGCGAATTGAGTCGGCTGGTTTTGGATGCGGCGGCGAAGCAACAGCAGTCCGCCGGACAGCAGCAATGTCAGACCGGCCGGCTCGGGTATTATGACCACGCGAAAGCCGACATTATCGAACTGGCCGTGTGGGACGGCGATATAATGACGATACGCGGAAGAGAGGACATACGGGTCCGGTGAATCAAATGCTCCGCCGCGTAAAACACGGTAGGAGCCCAGAGCGGTTTCCGTCCACTCCCAGACGTTCCCCATCATATTATAGGTGCCGTTTTGCTCTTCGGCGCCGTCGTTGACGTTCCAGGGACCGGTATAGGGCCGCGTTTGGGCATACATCGCATCGGCACCCGGCACGGGCGGAAGATCAGAGTCGTTGGCATAGAGCGTGTAGGAATCGGTAACAGGGTCATAGTAGGCGGCTTTGTGCCATTCGTCTTCGGTCGGGAGAGCATACACCAGTTTGTCAGGATAGTCCAGCAGGGCCTGCTCCCGATCGGCACCCTCGAAAAGGCCGTTGTCATCGAATTGGTAAACACCCTTATAGGGATTGCCGGTGGTCAGCCAGTTGCAGTATTGGGCCGCTTGATACCAACTGACATTTTGAACGGGTTTGTTGTCGCCGGTATAGGTTGATGTCTGGGCCGAACCGATGCTTTGTATAAAGGCATTCCACTGGGCATTGGTCACGGCGTAAGACATGATCTGATAGGTGTACTGGACGTGGCCGTAGCCGCTTGTGCCGTCGCTCATAATCCGCGGATCGGCCGGATTGCCGGGGTTGCCGATGGTTAGGAAACTTGCGTCGGCAAGGGGGGCCAAGCCTGCTAAAACAGCCGCCACGATTGCGATCAGGATGGTTTTTTTCATCATTATCCGCCTCTGCTTTTGTTTTCTGTCCCTCGCATTGCACGATCCATTGCCGGTTTCTGTGATGATTTCCTGCCCTTTTGCCCAAGTAAAGGAGTTTGGAAATCTTTTATCGGTGGATCTTATTCCATCACATTACCACGTATCACAGAAAATGTCAAGGTAAAAGTTTTAGTCTAATACTACGGCGCAAATATTGCTCAAGAAAACCGGTTGGTAACGTCGATAACTTCTTATAAGCATGGTGCTTATAAGGAGAATCGCTATGGATATTGCACAGATTAAAGGTATTGGTAAAGAAT
>JAAYQH010000402.1 GCA_012519365.1 Planctomycetota bacterium
AAATAAATCGCCGCCTGCCGGAAACGCGGCACTCCCGGCAATGCCAACACAGCCAGTATCTTCCCTGCCATATCTCTTAGAATAGGACATTTAAGCAAAAAAACAATTGGGTTGATCAATTTTACTGCCCAACAGCCTGCCGTTCATGCGGTCTATCTATCATAAGGGGCGAGGCTTTCAGACGCCGCAGGCAAATCTTCAATAACCCGATTGCGGTACAGCCGGGTCTCCAGCGATTTTTGATAACTGGTCCAGTGCCCCTCGGCGGCGTCGTTTTCAATCAAGGCAGCGGTCTGGTTCATCTTGGCATCCAGATTGTCCAGATAGCTGACCATAAACGCCTCGGGGGTGGCCGGCAGTTTCGGCGAGCCGAATTCATACTGCCCATGGTGGCTGACGACGATGTGCATCAAACTGTCCAACAGTGGTTGCGGCACGGGCGTGCCGTCGAGGGCAAGGATGTCGGCCTTTTGGATGATCATCTGCGTGCCCAGCACGATATGTCCCAGCAATTGGCCGGTATCGGTATAACTAAGGCAAATCTTGTACGTCAGTTCCCGGGTCTTGGCGATGTCATGCAGAAAAATCGCCGCCAGCACAAGGTCTTTCTGAATCTTGGGATACAGCGGAAACAGGGCCTGGGCCGCCTGCAGCATCGTGAGGGTATGTTCCAGCAGCCCGCCCAGATAGGCGTGATGCATCGACATGGCCGCCGGTGCGGTACAGAACTGCTTCATCAATTCATGATCGGCCAGAAAAGAGTCGACCAGACGTTTGAGGTCGGCATTCTGTATCGTCGCCAGAATCTCTTTGACCTGCTGATACATTTGACCGATGTTTTTCTCTGTGCGGGGCATATAGTCCGACAGATTGACTGTCTCAGGGCTGACCACGTCCACCTCGTTGATAATAATCTGCAAATTGCCCTGATACAGTTCGCTCTTGCCGCGGATGCGGACAAACCCTTCGCTCGGGATGGATTGATACAACTGTTCGGTGGCCTGCCAGATGCGGCTGTTGGCCTTGCCGGTTTTGTCGGACAAAAACATCGCGATATACAAATCACCCTTGGTGGTGTGCCGCAATACGGGCTGCGAGACCATATAAACGTCCTCCAGCGTCCGTCCCGGCTGGATATCCTTGATAAACAAATGTGCCATACTGTCCTCCGGCTACCTTGCGTCTGGGCAAGGGGTTATAAGATTTATGTTACGCAAAACACTCAACATCCCGGGCGTTATAGCATAAATCCCCCCCGCCGACAAGCCTTGCCCTCTCTGTCTGCCTAAAAACGCCCAGAATACGGCTTTTCCTACGAGGTCAGAGGGACTATACTTACGCTGCTTTGCACGGCTGGATTGTCGGGCCGACTCTGCCATGGTGGCAGGCTTGCAGGCCCTTGGCGACGGGTTTGGCGGTCTATTGCGACAGACAACCGCTCTAAAAAAATAAATGTAACTTTTTCGCTAACCAAAGGTTAAGTTTATTTTGGGCAAGGTGAAAGGCCCGCTGGCATACGATTTGCAAAAAGTGCTTTATATCCGTACTATTCGTGTGTGTGGTGTTGACTCACTAAATAAAGACAAGAAAAATCCTTAATTGTGTTGAAAGGAGAACAGAGCGTATGAAGATTCGTCCCTTAGCTGACAAAGTGATCGTTCAGCGTGTTGAGGCCGAGAGTAAGACCGCCGGCGGCATTGTGCTACCCGACACCGCCAAAGAGAAATCGCAGCGCGGCAAGGTGGTCGCCGTTGGCGAAGGTCGAATCCTGGACGACGGAAAACGTGCCCCGATGTCGGTCAAAGAGGGCCAGGAGGTATTGTTTTCCAGTTATGCCGGGACCGAAATCAAAATCGACGGCAAAGAATATCTGATTATGGATGAATCGGACATCATGGCGATTATTGAATGATCGTTGGACATGTCGCGAGAGGATTTGATAACCGACAGATAACAGGAGATTGCACAGTATGGCAGCAAAAAAAATAACATACGATGTTGAGGCCCGTAACGCAATCCGCGAGGGCATTCGAAAACTGGCGCGTGCGGTCAAGATTACCCTTGGGCCGTGCGGACGAAACGTCATTCTTGAAAAATCCTTTGGGTCGCCGACGGTGACCAAAGACGGCGTATCGGTCGCCAAGGAAATCGAATTGCCCGATCCGTTCGAGAACATGGGCGCCCAGATGGTCAAGGAAGTGGCCTCCAAGACCAGCAGCGTGGCCGGTGACGGCACGACCACTGCCACGATTTTGGCAGAGGCCATCTATGAAGAAGGGCTCAAAAACATAACCGCCGGCGCCAATCCCATGCAGGTTAAACGCGGCATCGATAAGGCCGTTCAGACACTGGTCGAAGAACTGGCCAAGATGAGCATCTCGGTCGAATCGAGCAAGCAGATTGAACAGGTCGCTACCTGCTCGGCTAATCAGGACGTCGAGATCGGCAAGACCCTGGCGCAGGCGATGGACAAAGTCGGCAAAGACGGCGTCATTACCGTCGACGAAGGCCAGTCCCTCGAGACCGTGGTGGACCTGCTGGAGGGAATGCAGTTTGACAAAGGGTATCTCAGCCCGCACTTTATTAACAACCCCGAAAATCGTACGGTGGTGCTGGAAAAGCCCTATATTCTGATTTATGAAAAGAAAATCAGCGCCATCAAAAGCTTGGTCCCGCTGCTGGAGCAGGTGGTCAAGGAGGCCCGTCCGCTGTTGGTCATCGCCGAAGACGTCGAAGGCGAGGCTTTGGCAACACTGGTGGTCAACAAACTCCGCGGCGTCCTGCAAGTTTGCGCTGTCAAGGCGCCGGGCTTTGGCGATCGTCGCAAAGCGATGCTGCAGGATATCGCCATCCTGACCGGCGGCCAGGCGATCTTTGAGGATCTGGGCATTCAACTGGAAAATGTCCAGCTCAGCCAGCTCGGCCAGGCCAAACGCATCACCATCGACAAGGATACGACCACGATTATCGAAGGGGCCGGCTCAACTGCCGACATCAAAGGCCGCATTGAGCAAATCAAGAAGGAAATTGAGGCCTCGACCAGTGAATATGACATTGAAAAACTCCAGGAACGGCTGGCCAAGTTGGCAGGCGGCGTAGCGGTCATCAAGGTCGGTGCGGCCACCGAGGCCGAAATGAAAGAAAAGAAAGCCCGCGTCGAGGACGCGCTGCACGCTTGTCGTGCCGCAGTGGAAGAGGGCATTCTGCCGGGCGGCGGTGTGTCGATGCTCAAATGTCTGCCGGCCCTGGATAAGATTGAATGTGAAGGCGACGAGAAGATCGGCGTCGATATCGTGCGTCGTGCGGTCGTCGCGCCGATCAAGCAGATTGCCACTAACGCCGGCCTGGATGGCTCCATCGTGGCCCAGAAGGTGTTGGAGTCCAAAGAAAAAAACTTCGGCTACGACGCCCTTCGCAAAGAATACGGCGATATGATCAAATTCGGGGTGATTGTGCCGACCAAGGTCGAACGCGCCGCCCTGCAAAACGGTGCGTCGATTGCTTCGCTGCTGTTGACCACCGAGGCGGTCGTCAGCGAAATCCCCGAAAAGAAAGAAGCCCCCGCCATGCCTGCGGGCGGCGGTATGGGTGGTATGGGCGGCATGTATTAAACACGTGCCTGCAATACCAAATACCAGTAACAACGGGCCTGGCGATTTCGTCAGGCCTTTTTTTTATTTTGGGACGAATGATTCAGGGAAAAGGCGATTATAGATTGTAAATTATAAACGCGCTCTAAACGCGGGCTTTTGCGGAAAGGTAAAGGTCTCGTCATGCCGTGCGCAAAAAAATGCCGGTACGGGAAGGAGGGACCCG
>JAAYQH010000403.1 GCA_012519365.1 Planctomycetota bacterium
CACCGCCCGCAGCCGACACAGGCAATCTGTCCGTTGAGCTTGCCCAGCACATATTTGCCCTTGCGGTACAGGCGATGACGGAACCGCGCAGCACGGTCTTTGCGAAAGTTGTGACCCCCTGCCACCGTCGCAAAATCCTGCAGCAAACACCCGTCCCAGGCGCGATACCGTTTGCCGGTCGTCAGATCCCAGTTCACTTCATCCTGCACATCAAAACAATAGCACGTCGGGCAGACCTGATTGCACGAGCCGCAGGAATAACACAGTCTGGCCTTTTCCTCCCAGACGGGGTGGTCATAACTTTTCTCAAGCAGCTTGGGCAGGAAAGACGGCTTGCACTCCAGCACGTGTTTGTTCAGGGCCAGTTCATTTTTCCGCCAGACGGCTTGGCGTTTCTCAATGTCAGCCTCGCTGGCCGGTCGGGCATCGGGCATCAGATTCATCAGCGCCTTGCCCTTGTCGGTCGCTGCCTCCACCACATAATCCGGGCCGATATCCGTCAGCAGCATATCAAAGCCCTCCCGAATCGTGGCCGTGCCCATGGAGGCAGCAAACACATTCTTGCTGGGGGTCACCACATCGCAGGCAATCAGCGTTATCATCTTCCGACGGCGCATATAATGGGTGTCGTATTCGCCCTGACTAAAGAGGATATCCATTTGGGTGATGGCCACCAGGTCATAAGGATGCACACCGAGCAGCACCGTTGGTTCGCCCTCGTGAACGCTTTGGCACGTTACCCGATCGCTGAATTGCAACAGGGATTCTTTAGGCGGCAGGAGATACTTTCGCGGCGAGAGGATCGTTACATCATAATCCAGCCGCAGGGCCTCGGGGGTTTCAAGATCATCAAAGACAAACCGTTCGTTTCGCGCCTGGGGTCCGACGACACGCTGATCCGACTGGATCAAGGCCTCCACAAATAGTTTGAACCGGTCTTTGGATATTGTGTTTACACTCATAATCGTCCGCTTCCCTATAGATGTTGGTTTGCAGTTTTCACATATAATACGGCAACACACCCAGCGCCATCGCCATATCCAGCGAAACCACCTTGACCCGTTTGGGTACCGCCAGATAGCACGGCGCCAGATTCAAAATGCCTTTCACACCGGCTCGGACCAGTCGCTCGGCACAGGCCTGAGCCTCCTCAGCCGGAATCGCCACAATCGCCAATCGAATCTGACGGGCCTCGAGCGCATCGACAGACTGCATATCTTCTATGACTAGCCGACCGATTTTTTTGCCAATTTTGGCCGGGCTCTTGTCAAACACCGCCGCGATGTCAAACCCGAACACCGAAAAACCCGGATACGCCGCCACTGCCGTTCCCAATCGGCCGGCGCCGATCAAGGCGACCTTCTGCCGAACATCCAGCCGAAGAATCGTTCGTATCTGCTGGGCGGCCGAGACCACCGGATACCCGATGCCGCGCGTGCCGAAAGCCCCGAAATAAGACAAATCCTTGCGGATCTGCGGCGGTTTCAAATGCAGCCGATCGGCCAGTTGCCGGCTCGAGATGGTCTGTTGACCTTCCTGCTCAAGCAGCGACAGCGCCCGCAAGTACATCGGCATGCGCCGAACCGTTTCATCCGGAATTTTTCGATATTTCATAACTCACGGCATCATCGCATTTGTGCTCACATTCACAAAGTTACACGTTCAGGGTACGGATTTGACGTGTTTCTGTCAAGCATAATAACGTGTAAGAAAGTACAAAAACAAAAATAATTATTGTGAAATATAGCACCCAAAAATTGACTTATTGTTAATAATATCATTTGAGTTGAAACGATTTGTGAAAAGATTCACATTATTCTACTGGTAAGTGGTCGACGCAAACCTGTGCGCCTGCCCTGAGGGGTGACAGACAA
>JAAYQH010000404.1 GCA_012519365.1 Planctomycetota bacterium
AGAGATCGATACCCTCGAGGTCGGGCAAGCCGTGACCCTTCGCAGCAGCGATCCCGGGTTTGCCCGCGACGTGGAGGCCTTCTGTCGCAGCACGGGCCATACGCTCAGCGCGCTGAAGGCCGACAAGGGCATCTATGCCGCTACCGTGATCAAACGTCAATCGGCGCCGAGCGAAGCCGTTCGCGCGGCAAGCGGTCGGAACAAAACCATCGTTGTCTTTAGCGGCGATTTTGACAGGGCGATGGCGGCATTTGTCATTGCCAACGGCGCCGCGGCCATGGGCAGTGAAGTGACGCTGTTTTTTACTTTCTGGGGGTTGAACCTGCTGCGACGGCCGGAAGTGGTCTCCGTTGAAAAACCATTTATCGAAAAAATGTTCGGCTGGATGATGCCGCGCGGCCCCGAGAAGACCTGTCTGTCCAAAATGAATATGCTTGGTCTTGGCACCCGGATGATCAAAGGCATTATGAAAAAGAAAAACGTTGCCTCGCTGTCGGAACTGATTGACAAGGCTCGACAGAATAACGTGCATCTGGTGGCCTGCACGATGACCATGGACCTGATGGGCATCAAACGCGAAGAATTGATCGACGGCGTCGAGGAAGGCGGCGTGGCCATGTATCTCAGCCGCGCCGAGGCATCCGGTGTGAACCTGTTTATTTAAGCAAGGCCCCTTGGCAGTCTCTCTCCTTTTGTCGCCCCGGCAAGCGAAACGCTCAAACCGACTGTTTCCGGGTTGTTACGCGTTTGGCTTGCCGTGTTTTTCAGTGTCGCTGCTCTGCCTTTCGGCCTGGGACTTGACAGACATATCGAGTTGCCAGAGGTATTTTTGGGTCCGGAAACAGACAACCACAAGAAAAATGACCGCTATGACCAGAATCCAGGGCAGCAGCCGCTCGATCCAGGCTGTGCCGAACAGAATCAGCGCGGTGTTCAGGGCGATAAACCACAGCCGCATTTCCGTTGGGCCGGTCGCCAAATAGGTAATTTTGAATTCGCCGGTCGCTCCGAAGCCTAAAAAAGAGGCGATCATAAATGCAGCGAACACCGGTATCAGCAGATAAATCAACTCGCGGCTGGTCTGCGATTGTGCCAATAATGCATAACCGATCATAATCGCACACAAAAACACATAATCCAGCAGATGATCCATATAAAACCCCCACTTGACCAGGCCGGTGTTTTTGTGGCGTCCGATGGCCCCGTCAAAGGCATCGGTAAACCACTGCAGTGCAATCATCAGACTGCTGAGCCACAGCCAGTGCAGATTGCCGCTGCGGCCGGCCAGGTACCCAAAGCCAATCAGTCCAATACACCATGGAATTGTCAGCAGAGTCAAATGCCACGTCTCGACCCACGAGGGGAAATAAGGGGTCAGCCACTGGATAAACCGCTTTTCATAGGGTGCCAGCAAGGTTCGCATCGGCGCCTTGCCCGCACATCCGGAGGTTTGTTCTGCCATAGTCTGTTGTCTTCCTAAACTTTTGTTGGGATGGTCTATTTTTCGTTTTGCTCAATGGGGGCAATCCTATATAAATTCACGTGTTCGGACAAGCGAAAAGGAGGGTATTACCGGACAAAAGACAGGGAAAAAGGTTGGCACTGCCGGCCATGACCGTTAAAATAGGCCGACGGTTTTCGTATCGGCACAAAACGCAACCCCAGCAGGGAGAATGGCATGCTGTCGCGATTGTACTCGGTCACATTGGAAGGCATCGACGGGATTTTGTGCGAGGTGGAGGTGGATGTCTCGCGTGGAGGATTTGAAAAGCCTGTGATTGTCGGGCTTCCGGACACGGCGGTCA
>JAAYQH010000405.1 GCA_012519365.1 Planctomycetota bacterium
AGATCAACCCAAACAGCTTAAGTATTTCGCTCAAAAGGTCGATATATTCTACATCCTGGCGTTCTGATTTAGCCGCCGCAACCGCCCCACACCCTTGGGAGCCGTCCTTTTTTCATCGATACCCCCCCCTTAAATACATCAAGACCCGCAGCGGCCGGAACGCTTGTCCCGGCCGCCGTTCGGGCTTATTTTATCGGTCTTTTTTTTCGAATCACATCGTCTCAGCGACGTTATTCCGGCCGCATCGTCACACCCGGCGATGCGGTTAAAACCTCCATCACCGTTACACCAATTCCACTGTCGCGCCGACCTCTTCGAGCTGCTTCTTGGCCGCCTCGGCTTCTTCCTTGCTGACGTTTTCCTTAACCGGCTTCGGAGCACCATCCACCAAATCCTTGGCTTCCTTTAGCCCCAGATTCGTCAGGGCACGGACTTCCTTAATCACCTGGATTTTCTTGTCGCCGACGCTCTTGAGCATGACCGTAAAGCTGGTCTTCTCTTCGGCCTGCTCGCCTTCACCGCCGGCTGCCGGCCCGGCCACCATGACTGCACCGCCTGCCGCCGGCTCAATACCGTAAGCGTCCTTCAGATAATCCGCCAGTTCCTTGGCCTGAATCAGGGTCAAACCCGCAATCTTATCACCCAGTTCCTTGATTTCTGCTGCAAATTCTCGTTCTGACATTTCAAAAACTCCTGTATTCGCTGCGTCGCAAAGTAGCCGGACTCCGCCGTCCGTTTAACCGATACATGGGCAACTCTGCGACTAACCGATAATCCAATGTAAAACCTGTTAGTCGTTTTCGGAACCGCCAAAGCGGCACCCCAATGGCATCTGGCCGCAGGGGATAACCGTTACCCTAGCGCCACCGAACGCCATGCTTATCAATTTGTCTACGCGGCCTCTTTTTCGCGTTTTTCGATCAAGCTCTTCAGACAGCCGGCAATTGTGCTGCCGCCACCCAAAATCGCGCCGACCACGTTGCTGCCCGGCGACAAGGCAATCTGTACCACCTTGCCCTGCAGTTCGGCACGTGTCGGCATCGCGGCCAGCGCCTTGACGCCCGCCTCGCCTTGCATCACCGTACCTTCAACATATGCCCCCTTCAGCTGGATCGCCTTGAGCTTTTTGGCCCAATCGACCACTTCTTTGGCCACGCTGCCGGCCCCGTCGCCGCCGTACACCACGGTGCATTGGCCGCTGGCAAACAACGACGCCGCATTGGCCATGCCCATTTTTTCCAACGCACGCCGCATCAAAGTGTTCCGTACCACGGCCGCGTGGATTCCCTTTTTCTTCAACTCGCCGCGCATCAAATTATTATCATTGCCGTTGATGCCCAGCGTGGAGATCACCACAAACTCCGTCATCCCGGCAAATCGCTTACTGTATTCGTTTTGAATCAGCTCTTTTACAAAATGACTCATATGCACACCTCAATGATTCGGTTTGGAATTCGCGCCTCAGACCGTGATTTTCCGGCAACGCTGTCTGCGCTGTGTTATCTTTATGCCTGTTTTCGCGTGTCTTATCCGTTCTTATACACTGCCCAGATCCACCTGCACCGACGGGCTCATCGTTGCGGTGAGAAAAATCTTTTTCAAAAACGTCCCTTTTGCGCCGACAGGCTTGTTGCGTTTAATGTGGTCGATAAACGCCAGGACATTCTCTTTGAGTTTTTCATTGTCAAAACTCAGCTTCCCGACCACCGCATGCACATTGCCGCCGGCATCATTGCGATATTCGACCTTGCCGGCCGAGAACTCCTTGACCGCCGTTACCACATCATTGGTCACTGTACCGTTTTTCGGTGAAGGCATCTTGCCCTGAGGGCCAAGTATTCGACCGAGCTTGCCAACCTTGCCCATTACTTTCGGCGAGGCAATTGCCACATCAAAATCCAGCCACCCGTCGGACACTTTCTTGATCAGCTCATCACAGCCGGCCTCAATGGCACCGGCGTTCCTGGCCGCCTCAACCTCCGAATCATCGCAAAACGCAATCACCCGACGGGCCTTACCGATACCGTGCGGCAGACTGACCGCCCCGCGGACCATCTGGTCGGCCTGCTTGGGGTCAATGCCCAACTGCATCACACACTCAACCGTTTGATCGAACTTAGTGCTGGCAAATGTTTTCAACTTCTTGATGGCTTCATCCAGATTCAGCGGCTCTTTCACCGCTTTCTGGGCGTCGGCCTTATACCGCTTGCTTCGATATCGCATAATAGTCTCCGCGAAAAAGAGTGTTTCGCTCCCACTGTCGCTGCCGTGGTTTGCAGGTTCCACTTCGGAACATTTTTTCACAACGTCCTCAGCCCCATCTTCGGCTGACGAATCGCCCAAAGAGGCTTTGGCTTTTAGATGCGGCCTTTAACCTGCCACTTCAATGCCCATACTGCGGGCGGTGCCTTCGATGATCCGGTCGGCCTTTTCAAGTTCAAAGGCATTCAAATCGTTAAGTTTGATTTCCGCGATCTTGCGAATCTGCGCTTTGGTCACCTTGCCCACCTTTTCCTTGTTCGGCACGCCGCTGCCTTTGGCCACATTGGCCTCTTTTTTCAGCAACACCCCCGCTGGCGGACTTTTGACGACAAAATCAAACGACCGATCCGCATAGACGGTAATCACCACCGGCATCGTCATCCCGTCGGCATCCCGCGTGCGTTCATTGAACTGCGAAACAAACTGACCGATATTGACACCATGCTGACCCAGCGCCGGACCAATCGGAGGCGCAGGGGTCGCCTTGCCGCCCGGAGCCTGAAGTTTAATAACTGCTTTTACTTCTTTCGCCATTGATCATATCCCGAAAAGAGTGATCTATCTTTCTTATATCGAGCGTTCGCTCGTCTTCATAGGACCGCACGAAACCAATCGCCCCGCAAAGAGGCCCTATACTTTTTCAATCTGCCAGTATTCAATATCCAGCGGCGTACTGCGGCCAAATATAGTCACAATCACACGCACCACGCCGCGCTCAGCGTCAATATAATCCACTGTCCCTTCAAAATTCTCAAACGCCCCTTCCCTTAATCTCTTCTGTCGGTAG
>JAAYQH010000406.1 GCA_012519365.1 Planctomycetota bacterium
GAAAATTTAAGGGGTCAGACACCTTTTTAGGGTTATTGGTTTTTGTTTTGCGCATTTTAATCTGAAGCGCAACGCTTTGGGTTAAGGTTCAGCCCGCTTTTCGGGCTGGGATTTATCGCTTTTGCCTCAGAGCATGATAAAAGACGGCATAAGGCGGTGGCTTTGGCCGCCCCATGCTCCGAGGGTCTGACGGCGCTCGGGTCGCTTCCCAGCGTTGCCCTATCCTCCATCAGACGTATTATAGTCTGACATTTCCCAAATACACCGTTAAAAAACATAATTTCCCCTAATGATATCTACAATTTTACAAAAATCGCTGCCGCAAGGTCAAGAAAAATCGATTTCATGACCAGTTTTCCTCAAAATCCCGTAAATATACGGCTTTTCTGCTTCATGTCACTTACAGCCGTCATTTTTTTACAGACCCCTCCTTTTTGGCTTCACCCATTGGGGTCTTCAACTCTGAACACAAAAACTGTTGTAGACAGCATCCATAAGCCCTATACTATCAAAATCTTACCTTTTTGCACGGATTTACTTGGGAAATCCGGGTTGACTGTGTGCTTGCCTACAGCGTTTGTCGGCGAGATGACGAGGTGGACGCGATGAACAGGGAAATGTACGATCAGGTCAAGCAGGGCATACTGGCCCATCCAGAGCATATCGAAAGTCTGATTCATCTGCTGAGTGTCTCACGCCACCTTGAGCGCATCGCCGACCACGCCACCAACATCGCCGAGGACGTCATTTATATGGTCGAAGGCCGCATCATCCGACACAAGACCGAAGAATACGCCTAATTCGATTTACTGCGACGAACCGTTTAAGCGTCGCGATGTGGCTCAATAGTCCGGGGGATCTTCAGTCGGTAATGCCCAGGTCGTCTTTGGTCATCAGGCTCTCAAAGACATAGCCGGCCTGTTCAATATTTTCGCGGGCGCCTTGTTTACGGTCGATGACGGCGACGATTTTTTTGACGGTCGCCCCGGCATCGGTAATAATTTTGGCCGCTTCAAGCACTTGCCCGCCGGTCGTGGCGATATCTTCCACCAGCATCACCACGTCGCCGGGGTTAAGACGTCCTTCGATCATTTTGCCGGTGCCGTAGCCTTTTTTGCTGTTGCGGATAATAATCCATGGCTTGTCGGCTTCCATCGCCGCCGCCGCGGCCAGCGCGACGCCGCCCAATTCGGCGCCGGCGATCAGCGTCACATCGTCGGTCAGGTGCTCGCAAAACGCCTTGCCCAGCGCCCGCAGCACATCCGGCTGTGTTTCGAACAGATATTTATCCAGATAATAGGTACTGCGTTTACCGCTGCGCAGCACGAAATCGCCTTCCAAATACGACGTTTCTTTGACCCGTCGAATTAGCGTTTGTTTGTCCATTATCATCTCCAACACGATACTTCGTGATTGACTGCCTGCGTCTACGGTTTTGTGGTTATACGCCTTTGTTGGACGGACAAGGCAGGCGGCCGTTTTGCGTCTGCGTTTCTATGATACCGCTGCGGTTAATCCTGCGGAATAACGCGTACAAAGCCGGCGTCAATGTACTGCCCGCCGCCGGTCTGGCGGCAATGGATGGCGATGACATTGGTGCCGATTCGCAGGGCTTTGCGGGCGGTTTCGGACAGCGGATACGGCTCGTAATCGGTGGTAAAACCTCCCAAATCCGCAATTTTCACACCGTTGATGTAGAGTTGCGCATCTTCATCGTGGTGGACGTACAGGTGCAGGTCGGCCCGAATCTCGGCAAGTTCAAATTCACGCCGCAGCCAGATGTCTGAGGTATTCCATTGCGTTCGTACGGCAGCGCCGGGTGTGCCGCGGGTACCGAAGCCGCCAGGGCCTTTTCGCCAGCCGGCTGCGGCAGGATCAAAATCAACCGCAAACCAGTTTTGCTCCGGCTGCTCAAATACATAATACCACTGCTTGGGCGAGGTCATTGAAGTTTCCACGACTTCGATGATCTTCGGCGGATTGGGAATGGCCGACCATGTGCTGGTCATGGAATCGGCTTTGGCAACCCATTTGCTCCAGATGTTCTGATCCTGCATCAACTGGATAAAGACACCGCCGACAACCGGCCGCGCACGAAATCCACGCTGTCGGGCGTTGTGCGTCCAGTACCAGTCCGTCATCGGCATGCGATCCGGCGTTTCGTTGAGAAAGCGGACAACCGGTGCGATCAGGGCCTTAAAATCGTCTTTGTTATGGGTAATCGAAGCCGTCCAGTGAATCCAGTCCAGTTTGGTGTATTCGCTGCGGTTGTCCAGCGGCAGGCCGTACGGGTTTTGCATCCGTTTGTAAAATGCCATTTCCTTTTCGGCCACCTCCTTGGGGAACAGATTCAGTTTCAAAATAGAGTCCCAGACAAGGTTGTACTTCTGGCTCCACGTGCCGGGGCGGTCAAACGCCAGCCGATAGTGGTCGCCGTCGTCGGCCATCCGCATCCATTCTTTGACATAGCTTTCAGCAGTTTGGCGGTAAAGTTCTGCGGTTTGGGTTTCACCCATCCGCTCGGCCAGGTTTGCATATGCTCCCAGCGCAACAATCGCCTTCAGCGAGAGGTTGACATTATGGGCCAAATGTCCTGCAAAGTCATCCGTACACAGTTGATTTTCCGGATCCAGACCTTTGC
>JAAYQH010000407.1 GCA_012519365.1 Planctomycetota bacterium
ATAAAAATGTTTTCGCCCCGGTATCGGTCGCCACTGAGGTTGAGCAGATTTTCCTCGCCGCAACTGACCAGCCGGTGTCCGCCGTAGCCGCGCACACGACGATTTTGCCGAGCCGCTTCCTGCGGATCGGCTTTGTAATACTCCGGAATTTCGGAGACTTCTTCATCGGCGCCGATGACGATCACGCGCGTGTTGCTGCGGCTCATCAGTTCCAGAATATCCGGTCGATTTTGCAGTACATGGCCGATCAGATAGGCCGTTTCGTACAGAGCCTCATCGGCAACGTTTTCGGAACTGGTTACGGCGATGCCGTCTGCGTCCAGATATTTTTTGTAAAATGGGTCAAGGCGATAGCGTTGAACGACCGATTCCGGAGGGGCTATTACCGTTTTTTTTGGGATCTCGATTTTCTCAGGTTTGCTGTCGGTCGCCCCAAGTGGAACCTGAAACAAAGAAATCGACACCCATAATCCAAAAAAACACAGCGTTGTGCCTTTGATCATAGCCGCCCTTTCCGTTGAGACTGTTCGATGCGGTCGTCCGCAGTGGTACTTTGACCTCCAATTGAACTTCTGATGGACCGTCACGTCAATTACTTTTCTGAAAAACTGCTCTGAATAGATCGCAACTTCTTATATTTTATTCATTTATCGAAATTCAGCCGCTGGGGTTTTCGGGCTGATGTTAAGCCATTGCGCCGGTTTTTCCTCCTCGAAACGGCAAAAACTGTTTACAGATTCACCCCGGCCGGATATCTTTGAGCATATAGATGAGCATATAGACTCGATATTCGAATGACCTCAGAGAAATACAGGACAATGCAAGACGACAATGCACCCAGGCTGGATTGGTTTGCGATTGCCAGGGAACTCAAGACGATTTCGCAAGCGGGCAAGTTTTTTGCCAAGGACGACTATGAGCGCAAGCGCCACGAGGAAATCGAGGCGATTTGTGCGCAGATCGTCGCCGCCCACACCGAAACGCTGGTCGGCGAGGTTCTGCGGATTTTGCAGCAGGACAGCGGCTACCCGACGCCGAAGGTCGATTGTCGCGGCGTGGCCTTTCGCGACGACAAAGTGCTGCTGGTGCTGGAACGCGAAGACGGCGGCTGGACGCTGCCGGGAGGGTGGTGCGATCAGGGACTGACGCCGTCTCAGAATGTCGCCCGGGAGTTTTGGGAAGAAAGCGGCTATGAGGTGCGGGTCGTGCGGCCGCTGGCGATTTTTGATCGCGACAATCAGGGCCATACGCCGCCGTATCTGTTCAGCATCTACAAACTGTTCTTTTTGTGCGAGATTACCGGCGGGGCCCCCAAATCCAGCAACGAAACCAGCGACGTGCAATTTTTCGGGATGGATCAGATCCCGCCGTTGTCCAAAGGCAGTACGCTCGAACGGCAGCTTCACCGCTTCTATGAACAATACAAGACCGGCGATTTGACCGTCGATTTTGATTAACGCAAAACCCGGCTTTTATCAGGAGGTTCCAAGTGAAGTTTCAGCACCTATTCTGCCGGCTGGCAGCAGCGGCACTGGTGAGCTGGGCGAGCATCGCAGCCGCTCAGACCGCATTGCCCGCGACAATCGGGCCGTATCTGCAAAACCCCGGCCCCGACCGTATGACAGTGTGTTTTCTGACGCGAGAGGCCGACTATGCGGCCGGATATTATCATGCGGCCGAGTCCGCTTTGAAACAGCGGATTCAGCCTCGACCTACCGTGATTGCGGGAACGCCTTGGACTCTCTGGAAGGCCGCCTTGACAGGATTGAAAGCGGACAGCTCCTATGTCTATCAACTGACCTACGGCCGCGGCCAAGGGACCCAACAAACCGTTCTGCTGCGATTCAACACCCTTTCCAGCCGCCTTGAAACGCCCTTTAAGGCCGCCTTCTTCAATGACCTGCACAGCCGGACGGACACCCTTGAGGCACTGATGGCACATATCAGCCCCGAGGCGTATGACGTGTCGGTGTTGATGGGCGACTGCTGGCAGGATCCGTCAGCCGCCAACGGAGCTGAAGCGGTGTTCAGGGTACTCGACGCCTGCGTTCGCATGCTCGATGCCGGACAAAAGCCGATGCTTTACCTCCGCGGCAATCATGAAACGCGGGGAGACTTTGCTGCGTCGATGGCTTATCTGTTCGATCTGCCGCTGCTGAATCCGACGGCCAAACTGGGCGAGCAGGCCCATCAGTTTGCCCTGACAGCCGGACCGGTGCGGCTGATTGCACTGGATACGGGCGAGGATTTCAACAAACGTGCGGCAATATTTGAGCCTATGCGCCAACGCCAGGCTGAATGGCTCCGGCATATCCTGAGCGACCAGCAGCCGGCACCGTGGCAGATTTTGGTCTCGCATCAGCCGCTTTACAATGACAACATTTGGTATTCTGAGGCCTCGCGTGCGTTGTGGGAGCCGATTTTGGCCAAAGCCCAAATTGACATCGCCCTGGCCGCTCATGATCACAAGTGGAAGCGTCTTTTGGCCGGTCAGCGTTTCGAGGTTACCCTGAGCGAAAGCGACGCCGGGAAACATCTCGGTACTGCCGCCACCTATACACTTAACGTGCCGTGGCCAATCCTTATCGGCGGCGGCCCGGCAAGGGAGGAGGCGACGGTCATGCTGCTTACCGCCACTGCAAGCCGTCTGGATGTCCGTATACAGGACGCCAACGGCAGGACCTTGACGGAACTCACTTTGGAAAAATAGCAGCTCTCTCTTTTGGCGTGTACAAAACCGCGGTCGGACTTTACGTTGTAATTGAGGATACGCGGTTACCCGGTGCCGACTCAGGGCCGGTTGTACCGAGGCAAAATATGAAACGCAAAGACCGTCCGCGCGGGCTCTTACAACGCCGAATCGTTTTTGACATAGGGGGGTCTTTCCGGTTCGCTGTCGTAGTCCGACTCCATCATCTCCAGCGGCCAGAAAACCACATCATCCAACCCCCAACGCGGCATATAACGGCCGCCGTCATCAATACCGTTCTCGCCGATACTGTACAGCAAAAAGCCCCTGTCGGTCAAACGATACGCAAACTCGGCATTGCAAACCGGATCTTGCAGCGTCTGCGCAGCCAGTGCCCCCCACAGCTCAGATAGCCGCTCGGGCCAACGGTGGTGTTGCAGAAAAAATCGTTTCAGTTCGGCGCTGATAACAGTGACCCGCTCAAGGGCAATGTGTCGTTTATATTGGCCGTCCAGTGCGGCATAATAACTCATTTGCTGTCGGGCCAGCCAATCGACCGCCCCGCAGGGATTGAGCCCCAGCCGCCAGGCATATTGAATCGGCAGCACCGGTGCCGGCGTACCGTGACGGGCCAAATCAGAAAACCGGTCAAATCGCCGCTCAATCAGCCGGGCCGCTCTGTGCGGCGACGAGGGGATGCTGAACCACAACACCAGCGCCGTCGAGCGACCGACGATGTCCTGATGCAGACGGGCCGGAATCGGATAGCCCAGTCCCTGCCCCAGCGAAACGATGGCATGACGATGAATTCGCGTTTGGCCGTTTTCGTTAATCTCATAGAGCAAGGCGGCGACATTTTTGGCGATGAGTTTTTCATGTTCGACCACGCCGTCCCAAGCGCCGGGCCAATTCGACTCAAGCTGCCTTATGGCTGCAAGCACCATGTCCAGGTCGTTTGGGTCTTCGGCATGGTCCAAAAGATATCGCCTCAGCGACCGTGCAGCGCCCACCTCCACGGAAAAGGCCGCGGCCTGATCAAACAGCGTCTGCTGCTGGTATAAGTGCCGTGCCATTCCGACTACGGTAAGCATCTTTTGCAGGGCCTGGTCGGCTCGGCCGGCTTGAAGGTCTTGATTGGCCGAGCGGATCAGCAAATTCCGCCAGCCCTTCAGTTGGTTAAGCCGCTTGAGCTGGGTACGCACATCCAATATATCCGAGGCCACCGGGAATCGGCACTGATCCATCGCCGCCGCCTCGGCCAGCACCTCAAAGCCCGGTTCAAAATCGCTGAGCCACTCGGCGACCTGAGGAAACGTCTGGCTTGACCACGGCTCAGACAGCGTTTGGTCGGCGACCTCTTCGCTGAACACATGCAGGGCGAAAATCCCTTCATCATACTCATTCAAGACCCGACTGTACAAAATCGCCGCGTTGGGGGCTCCATCGATGCGGCGTTGCTGGAGCAGACGGGCAAAATCCGCATCAAACCGGTACGTTCGCCACCGCTGCTTGTCTTGCTGCGGCAAACGCACCCACACCGCCGCGGCAATGATTCCCATCGCCATTGCCGCCCAACACCAGGGCTGAGCGCGGCGGGGGGCAAAAATTCCCGCCATCGGGACCGTCGCAAAACAGACCAGAATCTTCCACGGCAGCGAAAAAAACAGTCCCGCCAAAAACAACACTGTGAACACTGCCACCGCCAGCCATCGCAGCCCCCACAACAGCCATTTCAAAGCCTCCCACGTCTTGCGTGCGATGTGTTTTGCCGTTTGCGCCTTCATTGAATCCACGATGCTCCGATTGCGATCGTCATTCCATCCGAATCTTGACGACGATTTTCTTTACCGCGGCGGCAGCCTCGATTGCCAAGGCTGGCATATGCGGCTGGCCAGGCCAAAATACAGCAAACACACCGGGCGTTATTATCAGACGGCTATACTTCGGCGGCCGCTGATAAAACGCGATATCCTTACTGCTGTTATAAGGCTCGGTCTCAATCAGCCCCAGCGGCGCGGTATAACCGATGCATTCGGCCCCGACCAGAACCGCCTGTATGTCCAGATACCGCCGATGCACTTCAAATCGCCCCTCGGCGACAGGTTTGGTGCGGTATTCTTCAATCACGTAAAACAGCTCATCGCCCCGCACGCTGTACCGCCCCGGTCCGGCCGTTGTAACCTGCTCATCGGCCAGCAGCGCCAATCCTTCTGCAAGGGATTGTCCCACCCTGTGGTACCTGGCCGCATTGTCTATCTGATCCAGTATCATCGAAGCGGTGTGCTTTCCAAAATCGCCGGCTCTGCTTACAGTTCCAGCTTGTCCCGCAGAAAGTTTTTTACCTGATCCAGCGGCATACGGGTTTGCTGCAAGCTGTCGCGATCCCGCACGGTGACTGTGCCGTCCTCTTTGGTCTGGCCATCAATGGTCATGCAATAGGGCGTCCCTGCCTCGTCCTGACGGCGATAGCGACGACCGATGGCACCCTTTTCATCATAAAAGCACTGAAATTGCGTCTTGAGGTCATTGTACAGATTCCGCGCGATCTCCGGCAGGCCGTCTTTTTTGACCAGCGGAAAGATCGCCGCCTTGATCGGTGCCAGGTGCGGATGAAACCGCAGCACATTTCGCGTCTCGCCGTTGACCTCATCCTCATCATAGGCATCGACCAGGAACGCCAGGGTACTGCGATCTACACCGGCCGAGGGCTCAATCACGTACGGGATATACCGCTGCCGTGTTTCTTCATCAAAATACGACAACGGGCCTTTGAAGTAGTCCTCCGCTTCTTCGCGGAGCGTAATCTTGCTCAGATCGCCTTTTTGCGCATACCAGTCATTCATCGTCCGTATGCCGCGCTGATGCTGGCGCAGGTCGAAATCTGTGCGATTGGCAATGCCTTCCAGCTCCTGCCAGTCGCCCGAGCCGAAGGGGAATTTGTATTCCACATCCACACACGCCTTGGCGTAGTGGGCCAGCTCATCCGGTTCGTGGTCGCGGAATCGCAGGTTCTCCTTTTTAATCCCCAGATTCAGATACCAGTTAAACCGCTGTTCTTTCCAATGGGCATACCACTCCTCATCGGTGCCGGGCTTGCAGAAAAACTCCAACTCGGCCTGTTCAAATTCCCGCGTGCGGAAGATAAACGCCTTGGTCGTAACCTCGTTGCGGAAAGATTTGCCAATCTGGGCGATGCCGAAGGGAATCTTGACGCGCGACGAATCGAGCACATTGCGAAAGTTTACAAAAATCCCCTGGGCTGTTTCCGGCCTGAGGAACACCTTCATCGTGTCGTCGGCATTGGCGCCCATCTGGGTTTCGAACATCAGCCGAAACGCCATTGGTTTGGTAAACTGCCCCACCGCGCCGCAAGCCGGACAGACTTTATTGCTCAGGTTATGTTCCTTGCCGGCCTCAATGTCAATATCGACGTGTTCGATGTGTTCTTGAGCCGCGCTGCCGTCGGCCAGATGATCGACGCGGGTTCGCGTGTTGCACTGTGTGCAGACGGTCACCAAATCGGCGAATTTGTCGGCATGACCGGAGGCCTTCCACACCATCGGGTGCATCAAAATCGCACAATCCAGCCCCAGCACGTCATCGCGCGTCTGCACGACCGCCTTCCACCATGCGGCCCGCACGTTGCGCTTCAACTCGACCCCCAACGGCCCGTAATCATAGCAGGCCGCCAGTCCGCCGTAAATCTCGCTCAATTGAAAAATAAATCCCCGCCGCTTGCACAGCGACACAATATCATCCAGCCGGGTCAATTTCGCCATAACCGCTTTCCTGTCATCAAAT
>JAAYQH010000408.1 GCA_012519365.1 Planctomycetota bacterium
ATACCGATGTCCTGCTGAAAATGGTACGGCGTCAGATCGAGCAATTACTGCCCGAAGGCGGGACACTAACACTGGACACATTAAAATCGCTTGGCTTTTGAGATGGCGGCGCCCAACACAACACGAGTTCTTGGCAATGACCTGGTGATCGGCATTACGATGGGCGATCCCGGCGGCATTGGCCCGGAGATTATCGTCAAGGCCCTGGCCGATCCGGCCTTGCGTCGCTTGGCTAAGTTCATCATTTTCGGGTCGGATGAAGCCCTAGAATACGCTGCCGACCTGTCGGAAGTCGAACCGTTTTGGTTTCGTTTTCCCCACGAAAAGCTCAGTCGGGACTACCCGCGGCAAGTATCTCTGGCCGATTATGATGACTATTCGGCCCCGACGTGGATTCACGCCCCCACCCGGGCCTCCGGCGAAGCGTCAATCCGGTTTTGTGTGGACGCAATCAATGCCGCTCGGCGCGGGCTGATCGACGCCGTCGTGACCGCTCCGATCAGCAAAACGAGCTGGAAACTGGCCGGCAGCAAGTGGCCCGGCCATACCGAATTGCTGGCCTACTGCTGCAAATCGCCCCGTAAAGCGATGATGTTTGTGGCCGGACCGCTTAAGATGGCCTTGGCGACGATTCACGAGGCGCTGTTTGAGATCCGCCACAAGTTCACCATCGGCTGTGTATTCGAGCCGATCGACTTGCTGGACGGAGCCCTGAAAGAATACTTTGGCATTGCTCGACCCCGGATCGCAGTGGCAGGACTAAATCCGCACGCCGGCGAGGACGGCCAATTCGGCGACGAGGAGCAACGAATCATCAAGCCGGCAATTTTACTGGCTCAGGAGGCGGGTATCCTCTGCGAAGGGCCGTACCCGGCCGATTCGCTGTTTGTCCGAGCTGCTCGGGGCGAATTTGACGGGGTCGTGGCCATGTATCACGATCAGGGGCTTATTCCGGTCAAGATGCTCGCGTTTGAAAGTGCCGTCAACGTCACGATAGGGCTGCCGATTATCCGCACGTCTCCGGCACACGGCACGGCGTTCGACATCGCCGGCAAAGGCATCGCCAATGCCGACAGTATGAAAGCCGCCATTCAAACCGCTATCCACATGGCCAAAACAAAAAAGAAAATATATGTGCAATAACGAACGCACAATACCGTAGAGGCGGTCAATGGCTTCCCGGAAAAAAACGTTATGATTTTAATGGGACAATTTAGTATTTTTTGACAGTGCAAACAAAACAAGACATTCAGCGGCTGTTGGCCGGGGCGGGGTTATCGCCCAATCGACGGCTGGGACAGAATTTTCTGATCGATCTGAATCTGATGAAGATGCTGGCCGATGCGACACATCTGACGGATCAGGATGTGGCACTGGAGGTGGGCACCGGCACCGGCTCGTTTACCGAAGAGCTGGCCTTACGGGCCGGTCATGTGGTTACGATCGAGTATGACACCGGCCTGGCCCGTCTGGCCGCGGCCCGCCTGGCGGCGTTTGAGAACGTAACCGCTTTGCAGGGCGATGCGCTGGAGAGCAAAAACGCACTCAATGCCGACGTGTTGACAGCCATCCGGACAGCGCGGTCACAGGTTGCCGGTCGGCTGCTGCTGACCGCCAATCTTCCGTACAGTGTCGGCTCAGCGGTGATGGCCAATTTGATTGTCGGGCCGGTTATTGCCGACGCGATGGCAGTCACGGTTCAGAAGGAAGTGGCTGACCGTATGGTCGCAATGCCCGGCCACGACGCGTACGGCACATTAAGCCTTCTGATGGCCGCGACCGGTCAGGTACATCTTTTGCGAAAATTGCCGCCGTCGGTGTTTTGGCCGCGTCCGCAGGTCGATTCGGCAATGGTCGTCTTCGAACGCGACCCCAAAAAAGCCGCCCAAATTCACAATATGGCGACTTTTCGTCAGGTGATTACATTATTTATGGGGCATCGGCGAAAGATGCTCAAGGCCTGCGTTAAGTTTGCTGAGGGCACATTGGTGCATATTCGCCACTGGCCGACAATCTTTGAAGAAGCCTTTGTCGATCCGCACCATCGCCCCGAAGAACTGACCGCTGCCGACTATATCAATATCGCCAACCTATGTTATGAACAAACAAGATAATCAATATCCTGCGATAATGCGGAGGTGCATAGGATGAATCCACGTCAACGTGCGATGGACACGATCGCTGCGCATAAACGGGTGCTGGCCCAACTGGAAGAAGTCGGCCTTGAGGCGTTATCGGCCGCCGCGTCGCTGCTGAGACGCTGCCTGGCCGACAGGGGGTGTATCTATCTTTGCGGCAACGGCGGTTCTGCGGCCGACGCACAGCATATTGCCGCCGAGCTGGTCGGCCGGTTCGTTCGGGAACGCAAAGGGCTGGCGGCCGTCGCCCTGACGACAGACACCTCAATTTTGACTTCCGTCGGCAATGACTACGGCTTCGAGCAGGTTTTCGCACGCCAAGTCGAGGCGCTGGTTCGTCCGGGCGATGTGCTCTGGGCGTTCTCCACCAGCGGCACAAGCAAAAATGTTCTGGCCGCGGCGGACAGGGCCAGGCAAAACGGCGCCAAAATCCTGGCCTTTACCGGTAAACCCGATACACCACTGCAACAAATGGCCGATGTCTGTCTGCCGCTGGACGGACCGACCGCCGCCGTACAAGAAGTCCACCAGCTGGCCTATCATATCATTTGCGATCTGGTCGAAGAGGCCTTTAGCAATCCTGAAGATGTCAAAAATGGCTAACAAAAAACTCCATTTTCTTATTACCGCCGGCGGTACGCGGGAATATATCGATCCGGTGCGGTTTATCAGCAACGCCAGCTCGGGCCAGATGGGCATTGCCTTGGCGCGGGCGGCCTTGCAGGCAGGGCATACGGTGACATTGATAACCGCCCCGACAGCACTGAAACCGCCAAAAGAAGCCCAAATTATCGCCGTTCAGACCAGCGAACAGATGTTTTGTGCTGTCAAAGACGTATTTTCGGATTGCGATATCCTGATAATGGCTGCGGCGGTCTCGGACTACAAACCCGCAAAAACCAGCCCCTTCAAGCTCAAAAAACAACAAAATGAACTTGTTCTGCACTTGGTACCGACGCGCGACATCTTGGCTTGGGCCGGCCGCCACAAACAGCCCACCCAGCGGGTGGTCGGTTTTGCCCTGGAAGATCGAGACCTGTTTGCCAATGCCGAGGAAAAACTACGCAAAAAACATCTGGATATGATCGTTGCCAACGCCCCGACCGCCATCGGGGCCAACGCGTCAGTGCTGCACGTCAAAACCCCCGACAGCGAATGGCAAACGCTTCCCTGGGCCGACAAAATCCGCCACGCCGACGAGCTGATCAAAATGATCGAATATCTGAGCCGCAAGGCCACCAATAATCCGTAAGATATTGCAAAAGAATAGGTTATATTCCCGTTTCACCGTTACCACAGCCCCCTCAAAGAATATATCGCCTGGGCCATAGAGATGTCTTTTTGATTTATGCTGTTGCAATTTGACTTTTCAGATTTTGATATTGCACTTCTTTTCACAATATTATGTGCTTTTAATGCAAAAACGTCTAATCTAAGGCATCAAGAACACTTATGTTAGAACAGCTCGCAACAGGGTGTAAGGCGCCAGTGGATTGGGCAATCGGAGTCGGTGTTCGTTTTGAGCAATATCGAGCCATTGGCCGTCAAGGGTTTCGAGCGGCTCGGGCAGGGTCAAGGTCGAAAGCGTACCGTCAGGACGCAGCACTTCAAGCGGTTGGCCGGCACACAGCCGGTTGCGAACCCGAACGACACAGCCGCCATCGGGATCGGCGGCTTCCACCTCGGCGACAAAAAGGCTGTCGCCTTCCGAATTGCTGCGGTGCCATTGGTAGTCGTCAGGGCCGATGCCGCCTTTGATAAACCCGGCGCTGTAACCGCGATTGGGAACACGATTGAGCCAGGCCATCGCTTCGGCGGGGGTAAACGTTTTCCCATCAAGGATTTGGCGGTACAGGCTAACCACCGAGGCCAGATAATGGATAGATTTCATTCGACCTTCAATTTTGATCGACGCCGTGCCCATTGCCGCCAGTTTCGGCACATATTCAAATAATGCAAGTTCTTTGCTGTTAAATAGATACAATCCGCGTTGATCCTCGGCCACCGGCATATATTGCCCCGGTCGGGTTTCTTCGACAAGGGCATATTTCCAGCGGCAGGGATGTTTGCATTGGCCGTGATTGGCCCGGCTGGAGGCCAGATAATCACTGATTGCGCAGCGCCCGGAATACGAAAAACACACCGCACCGTGAGCAAACACCTCGATTTCGATCTGGTTACGAGTTTGTCGGCAAATATCCTCGATCTGCGTTAAGGTCAATTCCCGTGCCAGATTCACACGCGACGCTCCCAGTCGGGCATATTCGAGCGCGGTCTGAGCGTTGGTGGTGTTGGCCTGCGTACTGATGTGAAGGGCTGCTTGCAACCCGTGTCCTCGCAGCGACGCCAAGAGCCCCAAATCCGCCACAATAAAGGCATCCGCCCCCATCTGATCCAGCGTCTTGGCCAAGGCGACCAAGCGATCGATTTCATTGGAAAAAGGGTAAATGTTCAGTGTGATGTATCCTTTTTTGCCGTGATCGTGCAGGTACCGCAGGCCCTGCTCGGCCTGTTCGAGTGTAAAATTGCCCGCAAAACTTCGCAACGACCCAAATTCAAGACCAAAATACACCGCATCGGCACCATAGGCGACGGCCCATTTGAGTTTTTCGAGTGTACCGGCCGGGGCCAAGAGTTCTACGTTATTTGGGGTCTTTTTAGTCATCAAAATCCGAACCTTGCATTCATAAAATCATTCAGCACGTACCGTCCCGTCGGCCTGTTGGCGGAAAAACCCTGTCTCGGCCAAAACCCCGCGGTATAAGCCGCAACGGCGGCAATGGTGAAATAATACGAAAAATGGTTGCTTTTTGCACGAAAAACACCACACTACAGGCTATGAAAGACCCAACGATTAAACCGGTGATTGTCATCGGACTGGGCAACCCCCTTATGGCCGATGAGGGCATTGGCTCGGCGCTGGTCGCGGCACTTGCCGAGAAAACCCAAGCGGGCACCTTGCCGACCGATGATGTCGAATATCTGGACGGCGGGTGCGGCGGGATGTATCTGCTGCACTCCATCGCGGGACGCCACAAGGTGATCCTGATTGACTGCGCCAAAATGGGACTTGCCCCGGGCACGATGCGACGGTTTACGCCGGACGATGTGGCCACCGTCAAGCAAATGACCCATTTATCCCTTCACGAGGTGGATATCCTGCGGGTCATTGAACTGGCTCGGATGCTTGACCAATGCCCCGACGAAATCGTCATCTTCGGCATCCAGCCGCAAACCATTGAACTGCAAATGCACCTGACCGACTCCCTCCAGCAGCGGCTGCCGGAATATATATCGCAAATCGTGCAGGAAATCGAGGCTGACTAACGCGGCGGTTGGGAGAGAAGTTTTACAAATTCCGTCGGACGACCGCTGCGGCGGCCAGTGTCTGGCTGACGCCGCTGTCCGGATCGGTCACGGTCATGACGATGCGCACATTGCGAACCGCAACCGGGTTGCTGTCGGCAACGGGAGCCCGCTCGAAGCTCATCGCGTCGATGTTGCGACAGAGTACATAGTTCGTCTCGGCGGTGTGGAGGTAGAGGATCTTGTCCGTGGCGTCGTAACGATAGGTGATGTCCTGGTTGGCGGTGCGCAGCGTAAGCTGTGTATTGTCCGGATCGCCGTCGGTGCCGACGACAGCGACCGACTCGGCGGTCCGCACGTCATTGGTCAATCGCAGCAGGGTCTGGCGGGCGGTGTTGACGGTGCGGTAGATGCCCTGGTTGTCCTGATAGTTTTTGACCGAGGCGTCAAAGGCGACCGCGACCGCCGCCATCAGCATCCCGAAAATCGCCAGCGACAGCAGCAGCTCCACCAGGGTAAACGCTTTTTGATGTTTCTTATGCATAGTCATCGCTCCGTTTTCAGCAAAAGCCAGGCCGCGCGAGCGGCCGGTTAACGACACCCTGTCGGCATCGTCTTTATCGGGCAGCTCGCGCTGCCGCGCTTTTATTCCAGCCTGGCCCGAATCCAACTTGCCTTGCTGATAGGCCTATCGTTTTTAAGAATCTCAACGACAATTCGTTTGAAATCACTGTCTGGAACAATCGTATTATAATCAATTTCCGACACGTTATACACTTTCACATCTCGTGCAAACATCTCGAAATCTTCAATGCTCTGGTCATTAATATCGATGGCCTGGCCTATGCTATCCAGTTCGCCGAAGGACATAGTCGCAGTGCGTTCGCGAATTTCTTCGATGAGAAACTCGGCAGTTGACAGATCGACGCTGGCGGCGTTGGCCATGGTAAAGGCGCTGTTGGAAGCGATCAACGCCGCTATCACCAGTCCGATCAGCATCGCGGCAAACAGCGACTCCAGCAACGTAAAACCGCTCGGGTTGTGTATGAGTCGTTTTGTTTTCATAGGAGACTCACCATTTTTAATGTTTGATCTTCATTCAATTCAAAATTCAAAATTATCCCTTAGCTTGTCGCCAGACTGGACATCTTGAAGATGGGCAGAATAATACTCATCGCGATAAAGCCGACCAGCACCCCCATTACGACGATCATAATCGGCTCGATCATACTGGTGACGGTTTTGATCACGGTTTTCAGTTCGCGGGCATAAAACTCGGAGATATCGTTGAGCACTTCGCCGAGGGTGCCGGATTCTTCGCCGCTTTGAATCATCTGGACGACATTGCCCGGCATCAGGGCATAATCGGCCAGGCTGCCGGCGATTTTGCGGCCCTGGCGTACCGTTTCATAGACGCCTTTCCACATATTTTCATAGAGCATATTGCCGGAAATGTGCGCTGTAATCAAGAGCGTATCCAGAACCGGCACACCGGCATTGGTCAACACGCCCATCGTATGCATACTGCGGGTAATGTAAAGGCTTCGGCACAGGGTCTTGAACAGGGGGATTCGCAGTTTGGTTTTGTCCCACCAGTATTTGCCGGGGATGGTTTTATTGGTCGCATACCAAAACCCCATTAGTGCCGCCCCGATTCCGGGGAAAATCAAAAACCAATAACTTCTCATCACGCCGCTGAGGGTCATAATCATCCGGGTCGGCGCCGGCAGCAGATGTTCCCGACCGGCAAACACTGTCAGAAACCGCGGCAGCACAAACGTCAACAGAAAGGTGGTCGTCGAGATCGCCATCACGGCGATAATAATAGGATAGACCATCGCGCTGATGACCTGGCTGCGAGTCTCGGCTTCCTGATCAAGATATTCAACCAGCTGCTGGAGCATCGAACTCATCGAGCCGGAGATTTCCGCCGCGGCAATCATATTGATATACAGATTGCTGAACACCTCGGGATGTTCGGCCAGGGCCTGCGAAAAACTCTGGCCGCCTTCAATGCGGTTTTTCAGGTCAAAGACAACAAGGCGAAATTTTTCTTTTTCAATTTGCGAACCAATCGAGTCCAGTGCATCCTGCAGGCTGATACCGGCACGCACCATCACTGCCAATTGATTGGTGAAATTCAAAATATCCTTTTTGCTGGGACCAAAGTCTATGCGAAAGCCGCTCTTGGCCGGGCGACCGGCTCGTTCTGTTGTGCGGCGGGTCTGTCGGACCGGCCCGGTGGAGACCTGCTTTTTGGCGGTCAGTTGTTCCATAAAAGACATAACGCACTCTCCCACAGTGTCAACGTTCAATCAAAAAACGAAAATTCAACGTTTAGAATTTTTAGGTACTTTGCATGACCGGTTCGGGCCGTGCCGGCAGCAGTTTTTCCATCTTGCCGGGATTGCTGGATCGCATAATCGCCTCTTCACGGTCAAGGAAGCCCTGCATATACATCGCTTGAATGCTGTGATCCATGCTTTGCATCCCCAGTCGTCGCGAAGTTTCGATAATATTGGGGATTTCATAGACGCGGTTTTCGCGGATACAGTTGCGAACCGCCGATGTACAGAGCAGAATTTCAACGCACGGCACCATCCCCGGCTGATCGACACGTCGAAACAGCGTTTGTGAAATAACCGCCTGAAGGGTGTTGGCCAGCATCGCGCGAATCTGGTTTTGCTGACTGGCTGGGTAAATGTCGATAATACGCTCGACCGTCTGTGAGGCGTTGACCGTGTGCAGTGTGCTGAAGACCAAATGCCCCGTTTCGGCGGCGGTAATGGTTGAACTGGTCGTTTCGAGGTCGCGCATTTCACCGACGAGGATAATGTCGGGGTCTTGACGCAGGGCGTGCCGCAGCCCGGACGCAAACGAGGTGCAGTCCGAGCCGATTTCCCGCTGCTCGATCATACATGATTTATTGTCAAGCAGATATTCAATGGGGTCTTCCAGCGTGATGATGCGTTTTTTGTATTTGCGGTTGATCACCCCAATCATCGCCGCCAGCGACGTACTCTTGCCCGAGCCAGTATGGCCGGTCACGACCACCAGTCCCCGCGGCAGATCGGTCAGTTCTTTGACCACCTCCGGCAGATGCAGCTCTTCGATATCGGGGACTTTGTTGGAAATGGCACGAAAGGCAATGGCGATGCCGGCCTTTTGAAAATGGGCATTGACACGAAAACGACTGCCGTCGTCGATCATGGTCGAAAAGTCGAGGTCGCGTTTTTCCATAAACACCTTGAATTTCGCCTCGCCGACCATGGAGATGACCATCTTGGCGGCGTCTTCTTCGCTGACCACCGGCAGATCCATCAAAACCAGTTCCGTATTGATGCGCATCACCGGCGGCATACCCACATTGATATGGACATCCGAAGAGCCGCTCTCGATGGCGGTCGCAAGCATTTGTTTAATATCGATCATAATATCGTCCTTATTCTATCCGCTGCCCTCAGTTCTCTGGTCTCGGCCCTTTGGTCCCTGTCTTTTATCCGCTGGCATTTCGACTGAAGGCCGCTGGATCAAGTCCTTCAGCCTCGGTAACGCGCAGCACTTCTTCGATGGTGGTAATGCCGTGTTTGACCTTGGTCAGACCGTCTTCAAATAAACTGGGCCAACCGCTTTTCCGAAACGCCCGCCGCATATTATTAACTGATGAGTCCGTGTTAATTATTTCCCGAAAGGCTTCATCGACGATCAGCAGCTCATGAATGCCGCAGCGTCCGGCATAGCCGCTGTTTCGGCATTTCTCACACCCCTTGCCCATCAGCAGTTCGTTTGGCTCGATCTGTCCGATCTCAAGATATTTGCGCAGGTTCTCCGGCGGGGTAAACGGTTCTTTGCAGTGATTACACAGCCGACGCACCAGACGCTGAGCCAGAATGCCGTTCAGCGAGGCGGCGATCAGATAGGGCTCCAGACCAATGTTGACCAGACGCGACACACTGCTGGGCGCATCGTTGGTGTGCAAGGTACTCAGCACCAAATGGCCTGTCAGGGCCGCCTGCACCGCGATCTGGGCGGTTTCAGCATCGCGGATTTCGCCGATCATGATGATGTC
>JAAYQH010000409.1 GCA_012519365.1 Planctomycetota bacterium
CACTTCAGCCGCCACAGCCCCTTAAGGCCCACTGGGCCAACAGAGCCGTCCACAAACACCGCGTTAATTCGGCCGTTGTGCCGATTCCAGTTGAATTTCTGCATTTGGTTTTGTCCGGGAGACCAGCCCTGATCAAATCGGCCGTAGAGCGACTGCGGAACGTCGGTGTCCAGCGGCCAGCCGTCCACCCAATAGCAATCCGCAAACAACGGCACCGTATAGGGCTGGTGTACAGTGATCAGTCGTCCCCAGTGGCGTTTGTCGTCGGGATTGACGCTGCGAACACCATCGGCCCAGTTCAGCCCTCTGGGATCGATCAGCCAGCCATTCGGCGCAATGCTGCCCAGAATCACCTCCATTTCTCCGGTATCCCCCGGCAGAGTCGCCACCGAATTTTCCACATCCTCAAAGCGATTGGGAACAGCCCATGCTTCATTCGGTCGGCGTTCGACAGAGTTGCCCCAGGCCGGCGGCACCTGTTCCACTTTGGCGCACAACCGGATTTGAGGATCCTGATAATAAGGGCGCAGCGGGCTCATCCACCAGTACCCATAGCCGTCGTCGGGCGTGTTCGCCCTGCCGAACCAGCCGTCGTTGTCATCGACAAACATTTTTGAGATGGGATGCCACTGCTTTAATCGGGTCTGACAAAGGGTTGCCTGGGCCGCCTCTTTGGCCTTGCGCAAAGAGGGCGTCAGAATCGACAGCAGCAACGCAATGATTGCAATGACCACCAGTAGTTCGATGAGCGTAAAGCCGGCCCTTCGCCGAAACCCCGATGGGCCGCGCAACACAGCGTCCGCACCGCAGCGGATGCCTTTTCGAAATAACATACAACGTATTTGGGTCTCGGTAGAGTCCATTGTGTCTTCCTTTCCCATTTATCTGTTTCCAACAGTACACGGACAGGACAGTGAATTAAGCGTTCCCCCCTTGACCACCACGCGTGCAGCAACAGGCAGATGATCGGACGCGCTGTGCGTCAACTCATTGTGGACCACCGCGACGTCCTGAACATTGAATATCTCGTCCTCGGCAAGGACAGCGATATAATCAATGGTTTGGGTTGGACGATCGGCCGGATAGGTGGCCTGATCAAGCGGATTGAGAATCCGCCATCCCAACGCCGTCAGCCGTTGAATCGAGGGCGCCTCCGCCGTGGCGTTCAAATCGCCGGCCAGAATCGCCGGAATCGACTCACAACGGGCCGCCTCGATCGCTTCGATGCTTTCGCAACGCAACTGTTCTTCGTCGCGACGGTGCGTCAAATGCGTTATTATAAATTGAAAACAAAAGCCGTTCTCATGTTCAAGCCGTACCAGCCCCGCCGATCGGGCTTCCGCGCCGGGCAGCGGCAAATGCGTATCTTCGATCAGGGTCAACACGGAACTGTCATAGAGAACGGCGTTTCCATATTGGCCGCCATTCCAGGCAATCGACGGGTAAAAACGAGCCTGCCACGTCGGGCCCAGATAGGCGGCAATGCAAGCGGACTGATCGATCGGATTGCGCGCATTGAAATAATCGACCTCCTGAAGTCCAACCACCTGAACATCAAGCTGCCGGATCACCTCCGCGATGCGGCTCAAATCCGTCTTATTATCCAATCCGCTGCCATGATGAATATTATAAGTGCAGATCCCGATGGAGGGGGGACGTTGTGCGGCTTCGCCGCAGCCGCACACCCCCAGACACACCCCTGCCGCAAGGCAGGTCGCAAAAACTTCCCAGAACCGTTTTTTGCTAAACATAACGTCTCGTTTGCGTGTCCGCATCATGCTAAAAACATTTCAATAAGAGGAGAGGTCATAAAGACCCCTCCTCGTGCCTTGATTCCCTTACGTATCATCACTACGGCAAACAATCCGGATAGATTTGGCAATTGAGCCAATCGGCGGCAAAAATCGCAAAATCAGCAAGATTGACAACACAATCATCGTTAAAGTCAAATCGCAGAGTAGGACTGTCCGCTTCCAGACAAAGACGTTCGGCCTCGGACAACTCCAGATACAAGTCCGCCACCTCATAGCGACTCAACGCATAACTGTAAATCCGCACATCATCCATCAGCCCGCGATACTGCCACTGGCCGGCAGATGCCGGCGTC
>JAAYQH010000410.1 GCA_012519365.1 Planctomycetota bacterium
CCTGAATAACGAAACGTCAACAGTCAATATGCAGCAATCCAAGAGGCCATTGAAAATGGCTGGCACCTATCTTGCTTGTCCTGCGCCTGTTGTGTCCATAGCCCCTTAGACTCCTTGAGATGGCCCGAAGGGTCTTTTGAAACGACCCCCTGCAAAGCAAGAAAGGCCGGGGGAACGGTTTGGAAATAATTGACAAAACAGCAGAATGAGGGTAGGGTGTTTACTTCTTTTGGACACACTAATTTTTTAATAGGCGATAATGATTATGAATAAACAGCACATTATCCTCAGTCTCTCCCTCTGTGCGGCATTTTTGAATTGTGCTTTTGCGCTGTCCGAGCCCATACTCCCCTTGGAGGGAAGCTGGCAATTTGCCCTCGATCGAAAGGATGTGGGGATTGATCAAAAATGGTTCACAGAAGATCTGAAAACTCCGGATACGATTTGGCTGCCCGGCTCCCTGCAGGAGCAGGGCTTTGGCGACAGACCCTCGGCCCAGACCAACTGGACAACAGGGATTGGCAAGGCTCTGCTGGAAGATGTCCGATTTCAGGACTATGTTCAGGCGGATCATTTCAAATCCCCGTTTTGGCTGACTCCTCAACGGCACTATGTCGGCCCCGCCTGGTACCAGCGAACGCTGACACTTCCCGACGCGTGGGACCACCAGCGGATTGTGTTGTATCTGGAGCGACCGCATTGGCAGACGGCCGTGTGGGTTAATCAAACCCCTGTCGGCACACAAGACAGTCTCGGCACCCCCCACACGTACGACCTGACCGGGCTGGTCTCTGCCGGCCAGAATCGCCTGACCATCCGGGTGGATAATCGCGTTCATATCCCTGTCGGGTATGATGCGCACAGCCTGTCTGATCAGACACAGACCAACTGGAACGGGATCATCGGCAGGATATGCCTGATCCGACATAATCCAGCCCTTTGGTTTGATGATGTCCAGGTCTATCCCCAGGTTGCTGAACAATCAACTCGACTGGCGATCACCTTCAAGACGACCTCGCACGAGACTATTGAAGGAAGGCTTTATCTGGCTGCGGAAAGTTTCAACTGCGATACCGCGCACGATGTGCCGGAACGTTTTTTCCCGATTGCGGTATCCAGGGAGCACAACCGATTTGAATTCGATTATCCAATGGGTCCCCATGTGCAGTTGTGGGATGAGTTTTCGCCGACATTGTATCGGCTGAAACTGCGATTTGAGCCAAACGATCGGAACGCCCAAGCGGTCGAACATACCGTTGTTTTCGGGATGCGTCAGTTGGGCACCAGCGGCACGCAGTTTACGCTCAACGGTCGTCCGATCTATTTGCGGGGTACGCTTGAATGCGCGATTTTTCCCAAGACCGGCTATCCGCCGATGGATGGGGTCGCCTGGAAACGAATTTTGCGTGTCTGTCGTGCGCACGGGTTGAACCATCTTCGCTTTCATTCGTGGTGTCCGCCGGCAGCGGCATTCCAGGCTGCCGATGAAATGGGGTTCTATTTGCAAGTCGAGGCGTCCTGCTGGGCCGCCTTTGGTGAGGGATCGGCGGTGGATACGTGGATTTACGACGAATGTCGCCGGATGCTCACCACGTACGGCAATCATCCCTCATTTGTCTTGATGACGCCGAGCAACGAGCCGCACGGCCGAAACAGAGATACCTTTCTTGCAGCCCTCATCGCGTCTCTGGCCAAGCAGGATGAACGGCGTCGCTTCACCGCCGGTGCGGGCTGGCCGCAAATTGAACAAAACCAGTTTCATGTGGCGCTTGAGCCTCGTATGCAGCGCTATGCACCGCTGCGTCTGTCAGACCCTCCCCAGACGGCTGCGGACTATCGTGATTTTGTCGCTCGCTATGACGTGCCGGTGATTAGCCACGAAATCGGCCAGTGGTGCGCCTATCCCAATCCGGCTGAGCGATTCAAATACAACGGCTTCTTGCGGGGCGGCAACATCGAAATTGCACGCGACCGACTGGACAAAGCGGCACTGCTACATCTGGGGCATGATTTTCTGATGGCCTCAGGACGGTTTCAGGCTCTGCTGTACAAGGCTGAGATTGAAGCGGCCCTGAGAACGCCCGGTTTTGGCGGATTTCAATTGCTGGATTTGCACGATTTTCCCGGCCAGGGTACCGCGCCGGTCGGAGTGCTGGACTGTTTTTGGGAGTCGAAAGGCTATCTGGCTGCCGCGTCTTTTCGGCGGTTCTGCAGCCCGACCGTGCCCTTGGCGCGGATGCAGCGGCTTGTTTTTACGAACGACCAGTGTTTTGAGGCAACGGTGGACCTGGCTCACTATGGCCCCCGGCCCATTCAGGCTCAGGCCGTTTGGTATGTGCGTGATCAGGCCGGACGCGTGCTGTTGTCCGACACGCTGCCGAACAGAACCGTCGCGACGGGAGGGCTTTCGACCCTTGGGAAGGTTCGTTTTCCGCTCAAGGCGTTCGACCAAGCGCAGAAACTCAATTTCGAAGTGGCCCTGTGCCATACCGATATTGCCAACGATTGGGATATTTGGGTGTATCCGGCACAGCCGGAGCCGTCAACGGCCGAGTCAACCGTCTATACGACAGAGGCGTTTGATGACAGGGCCTTGTCGGTTCTCAAAGACGGCGGCAAGGTATTGCTGATTCCGCCGCCGGCACGCCTCAAAAGCCAGACGCTTGGGACCTTCAGGCCGATTTTCTGGAACCGCATTACCTTTGCCGCTCAGCCGGAGCACACGTTGGGCATTTTGTGCGACCCTCAGCACCCTGTTTTTGCGTTGTTTCCGACGGATTTTTACAGCAACTGGCAATGGTGGGATCTGCTGGAGCGATCCAAGCCGATCGTGCTGGACGACCTCAAACTGGCCGATGAGCCGCTGATTCGGGCGATTGACGATTGGAATCTGTGCCGCAGTTTGGGGTTGATGGTTGAAGCCGAGGTTGAAAAAGGAAAATTGCTCGTGTGCAGTATCGACATCCATAACGATCTTGACAGCCGTCCTGCGGCCCGCCAATTGCGGCGCAGTGTGCTGGACTATATGGGGTCGCCGGCCTTTTTGCCGAAAACGCGTTTGACCCCCGAGGCAATTAACGGTTTGTTTCGCGAACCGACAACTCTCGAAAAGCTCCGCGCCAAAGTCTTTTTTGTCAGCAGCGAGCAGGAAGAGTATGAAGGCCCCAAGGCCATTGACAATAACCCTGCTACCCTGTGGCACACCCAATGGTCGCCGCAGATTGCCCCGCGTCCTCATGAGATTCAGCTGGACCTGAACGCCTCGGTTCAGATACGCGGTTTTTGTTATTTGCCGCGACAGGACGGCAATCGGAACGGCTGGATTGCCGATTATGAATTTTATGCCAGCGAGGATGCCGCGGATTGGGGACCTCCTGCGGCCAAAGGACGGTTTGAAAACAACGCCCAGCTCAAAGTCGTGCGGTTTGAAAGGCCTGTCAAAGGACGCTTTGTACGGCTGGTGTCGCTGTCGGGCTTCGGCAGCGATCCGCATGCCAGCACGGCGGAAATCGATGTGCTGGTGGATTAGAGGGGCACCCCTCCCGCACCGCCGGTCGACAGGCAAGGGGCCTGCGGTGGTTCACCATTGGGCCTTTGTCCTCAAAGGGCGTTGCCTTGTCGCTTTTTGAATGCTAAGATAGCCTTTCTTAAGAGAGTCTTTCTTTCGAATACGCAGAAAAACGCAGGAACGTAAAAACGATGCGCTATGTGATCGATTTGTTATATCTACTTGGAATCGTGGCCTACAGCCCGGTGATTTTCTATCGTCGGCTGGCACACGGGCGGTATAAAGGCGGCTGGGACCAGCGGCTGGGGCGGATTCAGCGGCGTCAGCCCGATCGACGGTGCGTCTGGATCCACGCCGTCAGCGTCGGCGAGGTCAACGCCACGCGCACGCTGGTTGAGGCCTTTGCACAGCGGTTTCCGGATGTTCCGATTGCCGTCTCAGCAACGACCGATACCGGCTTGGCTCGGGCCAAGGCGTTGTATGGCGACACGCACGATGTGTTTTATTTTCCATTTGACCTGTCCTGTGTGATGCGCGGGGCCCTTGAGCGGATCAATCCGGCGGTGATCTGTCTGATGGAACTGGAGGTCTGGCCTAATCTTGCCCGGTTTGCCGCTGAAAAAGGCATTCCGGTGGTGGTGGTTAACGGGCGGATCAGCGACGGCAGTTTTCCCAAATACCTCAGGCTGCGGCGTTTTGTGCGGCCCATGTTCGAGCGGGTTGCTCTTGTGCTGGCCCAGACGCCGGAGTATGCCGAGCGGTTTGTTGCGCTGGGCTGCCCGGCCGAACGGGTGAGGGTAATCGGTTCGCTGAAATACGACACCGCCCAGACGAATTGCGAGGTACCGACAGCGGCCCGCCTGGCCGAGCAGATACAGCTTGGCCGCGATCGGCTGTGGGTGCTGGGCGGAACCGGCCCCGGCGAGGAAGCCATCGGCCTGGAGGTGTTTCGACGGCTCAAGCAGGATCAAGCCTTTGCCGATGTGCGGCTGGCGGTGGTGCCGCGAAAACCGGAGCGATTTGACGAGGTGGCCCAGGCGATTGAGCAGGCTGGCTGGGACTATGTCCGCTATAGTCGGCTCAAGGCCGAGCAACGCTGTGCCGAGGGCCGCCCACCCGTCATTCTTGGCGATACGATGGGGGACTTGCGGGCGTTTTATGCGCTGGCGTCGGTGGTATTTGTCGGGCGAAGCCTCGTGCCGATGGGCGGCTCGGATATGATGGAATCGGCGGCACTGGGCAAGTGTACGCTGTTCGGGCCGCACACCTTTAATTTTCGCCAGACGGTTCAGGTCCTGCTGGCCGGTGGCGGCGCGATCGCCGTCAATGATGCCGATGCCCTCTTTGAGGCCGTGCGGCGTTGTCTGACCGACAGTGCGTATGCCCAGCAAATCGCCGCAGCCGGACGCGAGGTCATCGCCCGCAATCAGGGCGCAACCCAAAAAACCGTCGATGCGGTAGCGTCGCTGCTGAATCGCTGACGTTTGCTCCGCTGGGGCCAAGGACACTGCGGCCAAGTCTCCCAGGCTGGGTTTGCAGCCGCCGCTGCGTGATGTTCGTGCCCTGCGGGACTGCATTCAGCGGTCCCGTGCGGCGGCCTTAATCCAGGGACTTGACGATTCAAAGCCCGGTTTTGGCACCCGTTTTATGGGACAAGAGCCTTAGTCTATGATTTTTTGCAGAGGTCGGGACGATGCACAAGAAGACGGTCTGTCATATCGGCACCTCAGGATGGCATTATGACCATTGGCGAGGGCCCTTTTATCCGACAGACTTGCCCCCGAAGGATTTTCTGTCGTTTTATGCCCGGCATTTTCGCGCAGTGGAAATCAATAACTCCTTTTATCATCTGCCCGCCAAACGCACACTGAAACAGTGGGCCGGGACGGTGGATGAGGGGTTTTGTTTTGCCGTCAAGGCCAGCCGCTATATCACCCATATGAAAAAACTCAAAGACCCCGCCGAGAGCCTGCGTCTGTTTCTGGATACCATTGCTGTGCTGGGGCAAAAGCGCGGGCCGGTGCTGTTTCAATTGCCGCCGCGATGGCGCTGCAACGCCGACCGCCTGCAGGCGTTTTTGGAGCAGCTGCCCATCCGGTGGCCGGTCGTGTTTGAGTTTCGCGACGAAAGCTGGTTTAATCCGACCGTTTATACGCTGTTGTCACAGGCCAATGCGGCATTTTGTATCTATGAATTGGCCGGCCTCACTTCACCGGAGGTCATCACCGCCGATGTGGTCTATGTACGGCTGCACGGCCCGACCACCACCGCCTATCAAGGCTGCTATTCCGATCGGCAACTGGCCGACTGGGCAGACAAACTCTCCGCCTGGGCCTGGAGCGGCAAGAGGGTCTATTGCTTTTTCGACAACGACCAAAACGCCTTTGCCGCTCAAAACGCCTTAACCCTCCAGCGGATGATTGCCGAGCGGATATCGGGCCGGTGAACGGTCACAGCCGGTCGTACAGAGCGATACGGTCGCGAAGGCGGCCGGCGGTTGTCTTTTCAAGGGACTCCGGCGCCATCCGCCATTGCCAGTTGCCCGTGGGTTTGGCGGGGGTGTTCATTCGGGCCGCGGCGTCCAGACCAAGAACATCCTGCATCGGAAACACGCACAAGCGAGCCGGCGAGGACAAGGCCAGCCGTATCATTTCCTGCACAATCGTTTGCTGCGTTACGGATCTGCCCAGATACGCCGCAATTTGCCGGCGCATCGCGGCGGTGGTTTCGCGTTTGAACCACCCCAGCGTGGTATTGTTGTCGTGCGTGCCGGTATAGACGATGCAGTTGCGTTCATAACTGTGGGGCAGATGGATATTGTCCGCCTTGCCGTTGAAGGCAAACTGAAGCACCTTCATACACGGCAGGACATAGGCCGCGATCAGCTCGCGCACCTCGGCGGTAATCACACCCAGGTCTTCGGCCGCCAGCGCCGCCTGGGGTATCTGTCGAAACAACGCCTCGAAAAAATCAGTGCCCGGCCCTTTGATCCACGTGCCGTGAACGGCGGTTTTGCGGCCGGCCGGAACCTGCCAAAACGCCTCAAACCCCCGAAAGTGATCGATACGCAGCAGATCAAACAGACTCAGGTTGTGCCGAATCCGCTCCAGCCACCACCGATAACCGCTCTTGGCGTTGGCCTGCCAGTCATACACGGGATTACCCCACAGTTGGCCGGTTTTGCTGTAGTAATCCGGCGGGACCCCGGCGATAAAGGCCGGCGTTTTATTGGGTTTGAGCTTGAACAGGTGCGGATGCGTCCATACATCGGCGCTGTCATAGACCACGTAAATCGGCAAATCACCGAACAGCAAAATGCCGGTGTCGTTGCAGTATCGCTTCAACGCCGAAAATTGCCGGTCAAAGAGATACTGAATAAAGTATTCCCGCGCGATAGCCCCCCGGTGCTCATTTTGAAAAGCGACAAGGGCGATTTTATCGCGGTCGCGCAACGGGGCGGGCCACTGGGCCCACTTCTTTTTCGGAAAACGCTGCTGAATCACTTTATACAGGGCGTAATCTGCCAGCCAGTGGCGGTGTCGCTCGCAAAAGGCCTCATAATCGACCGCGGTACTGGAATGGCTTTCGAAACGCTCAAAGGCGGCGTTGAGCAATCGATTTTTCAGTTGAGCCGCCCGGCCGAACGCCGGCATATCGGCAGGCAGGGTCGGCAGGGCGTCCATCTGTCGTTTGTCCAGCCAGCCCTGACGATACAGCAGCTGAGGGCTAATCAGCAGGGAATTGCCAGCAAACGCAGAACAGCAGCTATACGGCGAAAAATGGGTTTGTCGAGTCGTTTCTGTTACCGGTAGCATCTGCCAGTAATTCACCCCGGCCTGTCTGAGAAAATCCGCAAAGGCATACGCCGACGGGCCGAGATCACCAATACCGTACGGCGAGGGCAACGAGGTCGGATGCATCAGAATGCCAGCGGCTCTGCGTTTGAGCATGGCGGATCCTTTCCTTTACGCGATGACTAAATTCAATTGCCGGGCCAGCTTTTCGAAGTGTTCCACCCACTGGCGGGCCTGCTCGTCCCCCGCATCAGCGTTTTTTCGGATGACCGGATACGTGTGCCTGGCCAGCGTAAAAAAGATGTTTTGCGGATTTTGCAGATTCAACTCCGTTCCCACCTCCTGAATAATCCCCAGCAGTTCTTCGATACGCATCAGCAAAGTCAGGTCTTCGGGGGTCTTTTTGAACGACTGGAACAACTGGGTGGCCTTGCGGTTGAATTCATACTGGATCAACTGGTGATTCAGTTTTAGTGAAAACCGACGCACGTCTTCCAGCAGCTTTTTAATGCGCTGGGTATTGTTATAGCCGCTGTGAATCAGCCGGCATAAGTCTTCATTGACAATGCATTCAGCCGGTGCCAAAAACGCCTGAGGCAGCGGCATCTTCATCTTTATCATCAGCTGCATCACGGAGTAATTGTACTCGTAAATGCGACGAAAGGAATACTCGATTTCCTTCCAGGTGGTCTCCAGCAGGTGGTCAAGAATGCGCCGCTGCTCGTCCCGGAACAGATGCTGGATGGAATAATTACAGCCGCTGAAAAACACGTTCATCAGGCGCAGGACCTCGCTGGTGTCGCCGTTGCGAAAGGCCGAGCACAATTGCTCCTCGTGGGGGCTGGAGTGCTGCGGCGGCATCGGCCCTGCCGCTGCAAAGACATTCTGGCCGCCCAGATACAACCCGACCAGAAAAAAGGACTCTTGTTCCCACGTCGTGTTGGCCTGCAAGGTGGCATAGGCGGTGATGAGCGTTTCAATGCCCGCCTCCAGCCGCTGAAAAGAATGAATTGCCGCCGAGTATGTATAAATTTCCGCCCCCACCAAATCACCCGACTGAAAGATCGAGCTGAGCGCCAAATGGGCGCCCACCCGTGTCAGATCAATCATCGCGGGTTTTACATATTGGTCGTAAATGATTTTTCCGTTGCCGAGCGTTTCGTCGAGGGAGGAGGCCTTTTCCAGCCGATCCCGAAATTCCGGCTCAAGGTCAATCCCTTTGACGTCGCGGCACAATTGCATCGCACGGCCGGCGTATTGCAGGATCTGGATGGTTTCAATGCCCGAGATGTCATTAAAATACCACCCGCAGCTGGTGTACATCAGTTGAGCGTTACGCTGCATTTCCAGCAGTTTCAGCAGGAAGCTGATCTGTGCGTCTGAAAGATCACGCCCCGTCCATTCGTCCAGTTTCTTTTTGACGGCGTCCTTGCGGCGATCCAAAATAATCTCGATGTAGGCGTTCCGTACGGCCCAGGGGTCCTGCACAAACGGCTGCATCAGTTCCGTGTAAATTGCCCCCAGCTGGTCCCGCAGCCAGTCCATCGCCCCGCGCAAGGGCTCGCGCCACTGTTGTTTGCCCTTGAGGGCCGGGTCGCTGCAGCAGCCGCAGTTGGACCTCCAGCGCTCCACCCCATGGGCGCAGCTCCACGAACTGTTTTCTTTAATTTGAACTTCATACTCGGGGGGGAATTTTTCCAGAAATTCGCCGTAAATCGTCAGCTTGGCGTCGGTATGCGTTTGCAAGTGGTGAATGCAGTACGCCAGTGCCATATCCCCGTGACGATGATGATGGCCGAACGATTCGCCGTCTGTGGCGATATGAACCAGCTGCGTCTTTTCCTCTTTGGTAAAGCAGGAATACATCCGCTCAGCGAAGGTTTGGCCGTTGTGCAACAGTCCGCCGAAGGCCACCTCGTGAGCGATCGGGCCATTATAAAAAAACAGAGTGATTTGGTTGCCCGACGGCAGCCGGCACACATACGCCGTCGTGGTGTCAAGGGTTCCTTCGGTAACGTCCTTCCACTGTTTGACGTCGATTTTTCGTATCCGAACCGCCTGCTGCGGCGACAGAATGGTAAATCGAATGCCATGCTCGGCCAACACCTCAAGTGTGTCCGTATTGACGGCGGTTTCGGGCAGCCACATCCCTTCGGGCTGACGATGAAACCGACTTTCAAAATCTTTAATCCCCCAGATCACTTGGGTGCGTTTGTCTTGGGCATTGCACAACGGCAGGATCATATGATTATACGCCTGCGCCAGCGCAGCACCGTGGCCGGAAAAACGCTCCATGCTTTGTTGATCCGCTTCGAGGATTTTTTCGTACACATCCGGCGCCTTGGCTTCCAGCCAGGACAGCAACGTCGGGCCGAAATTAAAACTTATATTGGCGTAATTATTGACAATGTTGATGATTTTTCGGTCGCTGCCGAGAATGCGCGAGGCCGCGTTGGGCCGATAACATTCATCGGTAATCCGCTCGTTCCAATCGTGATAAGGATAGGCTTGATCCTGAAGTTCAATATCCTCCAGCCAGGGATTATCGCGGGGAGGTTGGTAGAAATGGCCGTGGATGCAGACATACTTTTCCATAAACTCGTGTTCTTTCTTGCCGATTCAATGGGGCTTCCTTTTCGTTACGCTCGCTTTACGCCGCGCTGCGTTTGTTCCATCGCAACCAATTATCATAACACCGAACGGCCGACGGAACAAGGCGTTTGGCGATTTTATGCAAAGTTTGACGCCTTCAGCCCAAAAAGCAAGAATCGTATGTCCCTGAAGATAAACGCTTGAAAATCCTGCCGGCTGGTCGTATGATAACTCGCATTCCTAAAGCAGGGCCTGTAGCTCAGCGGTAGAGCAGGGGACTCATAATCCCTTGGTCGCAGGTTCGAATCCTGCCGGGCCCAGTACCATAACTGCTTTCTAAAAAAGGAGTTGCAATTCTCTTGCCACCATCAGGCAGGAGGGGATAAGCGCAGCGCTTCTCGCAGGTCGGGGGGCTTCTTGAAAGAGCGGAAAATTCAACCACAGAATTCGGCGCATTTGGCCGACATAATACCAGCAGGAAATTGCAGAAACGTCGGCCTTATCGGCAAAACGGGGACGAAGAAATATGATATGAATCCGCAAGACGGATACATTCAATACATTGTAAACCCGAAATCCGGTGCCAGCAGCAACAAGCAGCTGGTTTGCGGGTTCAGGGACTATTTGCAGGACCACGGCTTCGACGTACGTCTTGTCTTTACCGAGTCGCTGGCGCACGCCTGCGAACTGGCTACGCAAGCGGCGGTGGATTTTCAGTGCGGCCTGGTCTGTGCAGCCGGCGGC
>JAAYQH010000411.1 GCA_012519365.1 Planctomycetota bacterium
CCCATCACCGCCGGTACACGCTTCCACCTCGGATTGCCTTGGGCGTCTTTGCGTACCCGATACGTCCCGATCATCATCGCCGCAACATATAAAGCCGCAATCCCGAACGGCCCATTGAAAAACATCACAAATGCTCGTATATGCACATCCTTCATCGCCAGCACTACAAACGCCGCCCCGCCCACCGCCGCAAACACGCCCATCGCCCGCACCAGCTCGCCTTTCGGCGCCGGCGGCCGTGCCAGCAGCACCAGCACCACGCCGGTAAGCAGCACCATCATCCCTTGTAAAAACGCAGAGTGCCACTCATGAAAGCCTTCGATATAAAAATCACAATACGCCGCCCATTCCAGCGCACAGCCGAGGGCCGCCAGCAGCACAGCAGCGATGTAATATACCTGCGACGCAAGCCGTCCTTCATTATCCTGCGCCTCGGCCATCATCCGCCACAGGAAATGACAGACCAGCGCACCGGCGGCGACAAACAGCCAAGTCCCGAACGGCGGATTGAAGAGAAATCGAAACTCAGGATCAGGATGCAGCGGCAGATGATAAAACAGCCCCGCCGCCGCGACCGCCGAAACGAGACACCCCATCGCTTTGGTCCAGCGGCTGCGATAGCGAATGCCAATATAGGTCAGCGCCGCCGCCTCAACTGTCCAACTCAAAAGGGTCGGATTCAGCGCAACAAAATACAGCGGAATCGCCGCGGTCAAAAATGCCGTACCCAAGACGCCCAGGGCCGCAATCAGCCGGCGATCCTCCCGACAGCGCAGCTGCACCGCCGCAGCGAGAGCCAGATGCACCCCGCCAACCAGCGCCGCTGCCAGCGCCTGGGCCTGCGAATGCTCGGCATACAAAATCCGCCACAAGTAGTAAAACACCGCCACACTGTTGGCCGCGACCAGCCCGACCTCCTCGGCCCGCGCCGCGGCACGACGCATCAGCCCGTACACCACAGGCACCAGCAAAAATAATCCACCAAATACCCCCAGCCACGACAGCGCGATGGCCATTTGAGCGGGCGTGTAAAACTTTTCAAACCAGCCGGTAAACAGCACATACGTACCGACCATCGTAACCCAGTTGACCGCGCGCCACCGTCGGAATAACGCACAGCCCATCGCACCGACTGCCAGGGCCAGCAGATACGAAAACAGCGGCATCGCCAGATTCTGTCCTGTGGAAATCACAAACGGACTGAGGTACCCGCCCAACATCGACAACAAGGCGATGACGACCTCATTGAGCAGCACGGCATACCCCATCGCCCCGGCCGTGATCGCCATCGCCAGCACAAACGCCGTGTTGGTTTCAATCAGCATATAAACGCGACTGGCGCTGAATACCGCAGCATACAGCAACGCAAAGCCCATCGCGGTGGTGCCCTTGGCGACGATCTCATAGTCCCGCCGTCGGGTGATCTCGCCGATGACCATCGCGGTCAAACCGCCGACCGCAATGATACACACCCGCGCTATCGGCCCGAACCAGGCGTTCTCATAGATATATTTCAAAAAGAACCCTACGCCGACAATGACGGTCATAACACCGGCAATCAGGGCGGCGGTTGTGCCGATTTTTTGCTCCAGACCCGCCTGCGCAAGACGCAACTTTGGCCGCACCGAGACCGGCGGAGCCGCCTGCGCCGCCGGCCTTGTCGGACCAAAAGGCGAACTTGCAGGTCCGGTCGGCTGCGGCTTCGACGGCACTGGTTCTGATCCTTGAGCCGGCTGCGGCCGTGGAGTCTGCTGCTGAATTGCGTGTTCAAGCTTTTGAATTCGGCCAAAAAGCGTCAGCACCAACACCAGCGCAATCGGCCCCGAGACCAGCGCCGCCAGTATCAGAATGACCAAGCCCACAAATTCGATTGCCATATCCTTTATCCTTTCCTATTAAAATTCAAGGCCTCCGCCCCCCCCATTCCAAACGACCAACCAGACCCAAAAGCCGCCAACCACAAACACGAAACTAACACGTCCCTTTCCATCCCAACCGTTCCATCGCTATTTGCCGCAGGCGCAGGATATCCAGCTTGCCCGAGCCCAAATGCGGTATCTGCTCAAGGCCGATGATATTTTCAGGTTTGGGGATATACAACTTCGGCAGGTGACTCTCGACCAGCACACGCCGCAGTCGCTGGGCATCCACCTTGCCGGTCTCATAGACCAGCACAAG
>JAAYQH010000412.1 GCA_012519365.1 Planctomycetota bacterium
AATACCTGGTTCAAACGTTATGACATTCCTTTGTATTCAATGAACAAACCCTGGGACAAGCCCTCTCAGGCGGCAGTAAATGCAATCCAGCCATCCTTAAACCCCATAAACTCCGGCGACTCAAACGCAGCGGCTTACAGCCCTTGCAAAAATAAAACCATTGCGCTGATTGTGTCCATCCCGCAGCGTGCAGCTCAACTGCGCTATGTCCTCAGCCGCATTGCATTACAGGTCGATGAAATTCGGATTTTACTCAACGGCTGCGATACAGTTCCCGATGATTTGCGGACCTGCCGCAAGATCTCACAGATAGAAACTGACCCATCGGGTCACTTATATGCCAGCGCCGTGTGGAAACTGCTCCAGGAGCAGGACGACGGCTATATTTTTATTCTGGACGATGATATCGCGTACCCGGCGGATTACGTGAAAAAAATGATCGCCCGAATTGATCACTATCAGCGCAAAGCGGCGATTGTTGTCTACGGAATGGATTTTACCCCACCGTTTCAGGATTGCCGGGATCACCGCAAAGTGTACCACTTCTTTGAGCCTGTTGCCGATGACCGGATTGTTGATGCCGGCGGTGTGGGAACATTGGCCTTCCATACGAGCACCCTGAGGCCGCACATTTCGGATTTTCCAAATCCGGATTTTCGGGATCTGTGGTTCGCGATATTGGCAGCACGTCAAAATATCCCCATCATTTGCACGGCCAGAGAGAAAGACTGGTTGCAGCAAATACAAATAGAAGGGCAAAGCATTTGGATGTTGTCAGCCCATCCGGAATGGAGACAGCGGAAAAACGAGGTGTTTCGTACCTGCCTGCTTCCGTTGCTGCAGCATAAAAAACAGGGCAGGCCGCCGCACCCTTTGAAGTCTGTGAAGTTGTTTTCAAAATGTTCGATTATACCGTCAGACCCACCGCTGATCAGCGTCATTATGCCGGCGTATAATGCCGAGCGGTTTATCCGCGAGGCGATCGACTCGGTGCTGGCTCAGACGTTTGAGCATTTTGAACTGATTGTTGTTGATGACGGCAGCTCCGATCATACGGTGCCGATTATCGAGTCGATTCACGACCCCCGACTGCGGCTGATTCGCCAGGAACATCAATACACCGCTGCTGCTACCAATCGGGCCATCCAGGAAGCACGCGGGCAGTACATCCTTGGCGTCGATTCAGACGATAAAATAGAGCCGGATTATCTCCGACAATTGGTCGAAACGGCCAACGCATACCCTGATTTCGATTATTATTACCCCGAAATCTTTAAGTTAATGGATGCTGATGGTCGATTTCAAGAGCCGTCATGGCACTATCGGGATTTTTCCGATACCTCCATCCTTCCGGCGTTTCTGTTTACACGCGGATTTTTGCCTATTCCCCACCCCGGTGCGTTAAAACGCCGTACGATGTTTGAACGCACCGGCTTATATCGTGATCAGAAAAACCTCATCGATTTTGAGTTTATGACCCGAAACGCCCTGAACATTCGGTTCAAACGTGCCGTCAACGCGATCGGATACTGTTATCGCTGGCGTTCCGACAGCATCAGCCGCCAAATGGAGCATCGCAATCGCCACGCTGCTGCGGCCCTTGAGGCAATGCTTGATCGGTATGCTCCGGAAATCCTCTGTCCGCCGCTGATGAATGTGCCGACTGAACAGCGGCGAATCAAATTTTTGAGATTTGCCATCGGCGTATTCGAAAATCATGCAAAACGCCACGCCGGCCAGGGCGGGCAGTTTTATCATTGCGTTGCAGAGCGGCTTTGGCGCGATCTGCTTCGCAGTGAACAAAAAAACGATACTCCGGCTTGGGACCAACGGCCTCAAGCGGTGCTAAAGTAGCCCAGCTCCCTGCCAAATGCAATAAAGGCCGCTCGACAGTATTTATCGGACTTTTATGGCCGACACCATGCATAGACGGTGCATATACACCAACGCAGGGGAATCAGTGATTAAGGGCACAAAATTTGCCGATAAAAGAAAAAACGTGGTTCTTTTGCATCATTTAAGCGTCAGCTATAAGGGATATACCATCGGATTGTCGAGGCAGATGGCCCGGCAAGTGAGCGATGGCACCGAAAGTAGCTGAAATGTTGTGATTATTCTGACAAACAGGAGTCCGTATAATGGCGAGCATACAATTACCGGGTTTGTCCACAGGGCTGGATACCGCCACAATCATCCAGCAGCTGATGCAGATCGAGCGGCGACGGCTGACAATGTATGAAAACAAGATCACTCAAAAGAAAGAAACCCGAACCGCTGTAACCGAGTTGCAATCCAAACTCTACGCGTTGAAGAATAAACTAAACGTACTCAGCGACGCCGGTACGCTTGGCGCCTATAAGGCCACCAGCAGCGATAGCGATAAAGTAACCGTCCAGGCCGCCTCGGGCGCTCAGGAAGGCAGCCATTCCGTTCAGGTCAAACAGTTGGCCACCGCCAATCGATGGGTGCATGACGGCCTGAAGTACGCTACATCCTACGTGGGGGCCGGGACCTTCATTATCGGCTACAACCAGCAGGAACTGGTCATCCAAACAAACGACCAAACCACCCTCCAGGATTTGGTCACGTTGATAAACAACGACCCCGATAATCCCGGCGTTACTGCCGGCATCCTCGTTCATGATGACGGCAGCGGAAATGCCTACCACCTTGTGCTGAACGGCAAAGACAGCGGCTC
>JAAYQH010000413.1 GCA_012519365.1 Planctomycetota bacterium
GAACGTCAGGCCGCCGAGGCAATTTGTGCGCAGTGCCGCTTTGAGCTGGCTCATTTGGGCAATACTCCGCTGACCGGAGGCCAACTCAAGGCACTGTTCAGCCGGGCGGCCCTGGTGCTGACCAATGACACCGGCCCCCGCCATATCGCCATCGCGCTGCGGCGGAAGGTGGTAACGCTGTTCGGGCCGAACAACCCGGCCTGGACCCATACGGATTATCCAGACGAAATTCGCATTGTCGGTCGGGGACCGTGCGTGCCGTGCGACAAGCCAATTTGCAGGGCCAAGCGACATTATTGTATGAAATCAATTACCGTCGAAGAGGTACTTCAGGCCGCCGAAACTCTTCTAAGCCGAGGGCGCAATGAATAAACTGCCCGAATATGAGTTGTCGCCGGGTTTTTTTGCGGATCCGGAATATGTGCCGACCCTTAAGGAGATGGGGCTGACCACGCTGGACGGCATTTTTGCGTTTGAGGGGGGGACGGATCTGGCCAAGAAACAATTATCGTCTCATCGGTCCCGAACCTGCTTTCGGCTGGGACAAGACGGGCCAATGGTCTATCTAAAACGCTATAGCCGCCCTCCCGCCGGCCGGCAGATTCACAATTGGATCGAACATCGCCGCCGCTGCTGCACAAGTGTTTATGACGGCCATCTTACTGCCCTATTGGATGATGCGGGTGTGAGCACACCCAAAACGATTGCCTACGGCTTTGAATGGGACGGGCTGTTTGAAAAACGCAGTTTCATTCTGATTCAGGAAATTGCGGGCGGCACGTCGCTTGAAAAAAAACTTCCCGATTCGATGTTGGATTTTTCCCCGGCTGTATCCCAAGCACGCAAGCATTTTATTGTCCACGTCGCCGATTTTGTACGGCGTTTTCACGCGACCGGCTGTCGCCATCGCGATTTATATTTATGCCATCTGTTTTTGGACAAGAACAATACACTTTATATGATAGACTTGCAACGGGTCTTTAAGCCGCTGCTACTGAGTGAACGATTTCGGATAAAAGACCTCGCACAACTCTATTATTCGGCACCCGGCAGGTCAGTCAGCCGAGCGGATCGATTGCGGTTTTTCCTGCACTATCGCCAACACGGCCGACTCACACCGGCGGACAAACGGCTGATACGCCGCGTGATTCGCAAGGCTCGACGTATCGCCGCTCATGACCGCAAAAAAGGACGTCCAATACCGTTTGAATCCTTTTAGGCGGCTTGTCCTTTGGATTTATTGAGAAGATAAATTGTCTCGCCCAAAATCTACTCTCGGCGGCTGGGCTGCTTCGGGGACGGCCTCAAAGGGCTTCATCGGTTTTACACCGGCCCGTTTACAGAAAAATGAGCCGAAAAATTCGCGCGCATAGGTATTCAGATACTTCACCGCATAATTGTATCGAATGCGTGCCACGTTGATGCGATTTTCCGTCCCTTCGAGGCTGTCTTGAAGGGCCAGAAAGTTTTGGTTGGCCTTTAGCTCGGGATATTGTTCCTGCAACATCAGTAAACGACTGAGCAACGCGCCGACTTCGTTGGCCGCTTCAATCTTTTGATCCACATCGCCGGCCTGAAAATACTTCGTCCGGGCATCGGCGATATGCTCAAACAGTTCCTGCTCATGGGCGGCGTAGGCCTTGACCGTTTCGACCAGATTCGGAATCAAATCCATTCGCCGCTGTAATGCCGAGTCCACATTGGCCCAGGCCTCGCGGGCCTCTTCTTCCAGCCGAACGGCCTTATTGTAACCGGCCAGATACCAACTAAAGAGTATGGCCCCTGCAATTAAAACAACGACCAAAATCACCCCCAGCACCACCAATGCACCGCCTGTTCGTTCTTTCATTGTCGTATCTCCGTTCATTGTGTTGTGTTACCATCGTCCACTGAAACCGCCACCGCCAAAACCCCCGCCCATTCCCCCGCCGAACCCACCAAATCCACCACCAAATCCACCGCCAAATCCTCCCCCGAACCCGCCGCGACTGCCCCCTGCCCAGTAGCCACGGCCGTAACCGCCCGAGAAAAGCCCCTCCAACAGCAGTAACGGCCAGATACCTCTGGCTGACAGCAGCAGAATAAAGAGTATAGCAGGCAATATGACACACAACGGTGTGCCAGTCGGTCGGTCTGATACCGGATTCCGATAGCCGGCGGGCATTCCGGTTAATGTAACATTATAATGACGGGCAATACGGTCCGTCAATGCGAGGGTCGCCTGATAAATACCCTCGGCATAACGCCCCTGTTGCATCAACGGAACCAACACATTGCGTCCGACTTGGCCGCAAAATTGATCGGTCAAAAAACCTTCCAGTCCATAGCCAACCTCGAATCGAAACGCTCTGTCCTTAACGGCCACAGTAAATAAAAAGCCGTCGTCGCGTCCCTTATGCCCCAGTTTCCATTTTTCGGCTACCTCGATAGAAAACTGCTCAATGGGCAACGGAGCGGTGCTGTCAATGGTCAAAATAATAAACTGGACACCTGTTTTTTGTTCCAGCTCCTGCAAAAGTCCATTGAGTTTGATGCGATAGTCGGCACTGACAATGCCCGCCCGGTCCTCGACATAGTGGGCAGGCTGAGGCAGGTCAGTCGAGACAGCCCAAACAAAACCGCTTATTAGAACGATAAAATTGAGGAGAATTGCTTTTCGCACCTTCACACCTCCAATTTGTCGACATAATCCGCGAGCGATTCGATTGCCTCGCAAACCTGACCGAACACATCTTGTATTAGTTCCGCCGCAGGTCGCTTGGTGTCATACCGTTGGGCGTATCGTTGAGCCAGAGCCCCCATAGAGATGCCGGTGACGTTGGCAAGATGGGCAAAGGTTCGCTCGGCGGTGGAAGGACGCTCGGTATCAGTCAACCATAATGTTGCCCTCAGGTATGGCAGCAATTCCCGTGCGGCCGCCGAGAGCAACTGGGCAACGAGCGCCGGCTTGCGGACTGAGCTGATATATCCCTGGCGCAATCGAACCAAGGCCGATTTGTACTCTCGCTCACATTGCACACGAACATCAGGCTTGTCAAATCGCAGCTCAGCAAAGGGGTCATCCCCGACGACAGTCCGATGCCGCCATTGGTAATCGAGCCATTCGACCGCAAACACATCGCAGGACCGTCGGATATACTCCGGCCACATCAACAGTGGGGCCGCAAGTTTTTGTCTGCCCATTTTGGGCCCGATTTCGGCCAAAAAATCGAGGATTTCCCGATTGTTTTGCCTGACCACCAAGACCGAATTGATATCGCTGCGTTGGGGGCAATAATCCTCGCTGAGGACACTGCCGACAAGGGTTAAACTCAGCAGATTATCGCCCAAACGCGTTGACAACGTTTCGACAAGCAGTTTGACAGGATTTTGCGCTTGTGGAGGTAGTTCGTTTAGGTTCATCATTGTTCTTATTTAGGGGGTTAATATGCCCAATTTCATCTCATCTTAAGCTATCGGATTGACTTGGTAAGCCATCGTAACCAGCGTATTTAATCACATTCTGCTCAAAGGGCAAGGATAATTAAGATAATACGCCTTGGGCCCTTTGGGCCTTGGGCCGGATAAATGCGCCGAACGGCTCAGCGCAATAAACGCCAAATAAGAAAAGGAACGCATTTTTCCTGAAATAATACGATAACCGCCTTAAAAAGCGGCTTTTCCCTGATGTTTTTTGTTGACGTCAAGGGTAATTGTCCCCATACTACATTGCTGATTTCGCCCTGATAGGGGGCATTTTTTGTCGGAATAATAACTTCACTAATGTTGGGTCTGTTAGGAGTAGAGGCTTATGGCAGCCAGAGGCTCGCAAAGCAATAGCAATGCGATGTTGTATTCGCTCATTACGTTCGTGGGGCTGTTTGTCATCGCTACAGTTTGCGCCGTTATCTTTTATGTCAAATCGGAAGAGTATCGCACGCAGCTTGAGACCCTAAGAACCGACACCGATCGAATTGCGACAGCCGCTGAACGAGCGGCGATGAGCCGTATCGTGGGCAAATCTGAATCGGGCAAGAGTTATATGGCCAAGATGCAGTCTCTGCTTGATACCCTCTATCAAGCGATCACCGGTTTGGAACCGTCGGCCGAAGTTCCCGCCGACGTCAAGGTCAACACGGCGATTATGCAGATCAACAATGCCATTGCGGCCCTGGGGTCAGATGCCAATCCTGCCTTGGGTGCGCAAGGGATCGCTTTGGTTAATATGATTAAGGATCTCAAAGAGAAACTGGAAGGCAGCCGCACCCAAGTGGCGCAGCTTGGCGATGCGTTATCCGCCCTGCAGGATGAATTTGATATGCTTCAGACACAAATGCAGCAGCGTCAGAATCTGTTTCTCAATGAACTGGAAACATCGCAATCGCTGATTGATCAGATTCGCGCAGAATACAACGCTCTTCGTGAGCAAATGGATAAGGCCACCGAAGAGCAGATCGCCACCTATCGTGAGCGCCTGGAAAACGAACAGGCACGCCTGCGGGCCCGTCAACTGGAGTTGCAGGAGCTTGAACAGAAACTCCAGGAAACCGAATCGATGCTGCAGGAGGCCCTGGCAAAACTGGAAGGTATCAAGCCGCGTCCGGATGTGGAGGTGGCCGCGTACAGGCCGGATGCAAAAATTATCCGCGTCGATCTTCAGAATGAATTGGTGACGCTGGATATTGGAACAAAAGATCGCGTTTATCCGGGGCTAACCTTTGCGATTTATCAAAGTAATGTCCCCATTCCGGAAGATGGCAAAGGAAAAGCAGAAATCGAAGTCTTTCAGGTGGGTCAGCAGGTCAGCGTCGCACGGATCGTCACTTGGGACAAGCGAAATCCTGTCGTCCCTGATGATCTTGTGGTGAACCTGATCTGGGATCCCAAGATGAACAATAAATTTGTTATCGTCGGTGACTTTGATACGACAGGAGATGGTCGGATTGACCCGAAAGGAGCCGACCACGTCAAAGATTTGATCGAACGCTGGGGCGGCATCATTCAGGATGATATTACCATTGATACGGATTTTGTGATTGTGGGCATTGAGCCGACGATTCCGGAACGGCCGACAGCAGATGAGTTGGATGCGGATCCGACCGCGTTTCAGCGTTATGAAAATGCGATGCAGCGTGCCCGAAAATACAACGAAATGCTTACCAAAGCCGAAAAACTTCGGGTGCCGGTCTTCAACTATGAGCGATTCCTGTATCTGATCGGCTATAACACACTGGCGGCCAGAATGGGGATCAATTAAATCCGCGGTTCAAGACCGATAGAGGCAACAAAAATGCGACCGGTGAAGTTGCGCGCGTCGGGATTCTGCACAAAACCTTGTTTAAGGCCCGCACACGTTACCGTTGCCATGGCGTGGACGCTGACCGGCA
>JAAYQH010000414.1 GCA_012519365.1 Planctomycetota bacterium
ACCGGACCGGGACGTGAGGGGTACAAAAAGGCCATCCAACTGCCCGAATTCGAAGAGCATGGCGGCCCATATGTACAGGAACACATCGACTTGCTGGACAGCATTTTGAAAGGCCAGCCCCTGAACGAAGCACAAATCGTAGCCGAGGCCACGTTGTCCGGAATTATGGGACGTATCAGCGCCTATACGGGGCAAATGGTCCGCTGGCGTGAACTGGTCGATGAAACCGTCGGTTCGCCGTGGTATAATCTGGTGCTGACACCGACGGCTGAAGACTTCGAAAAGGGAACGGTCGTCGCCCCGCCGGATGATGTGGTCGCCATTCCCGGCAAAGCCTGAGTCGGTTGCCCTGCCTTTTAGAACGCCATTCAAAACTGCGCACGCCATTGCCGCTGCGCAGTTTTTTTTCTATTCGCAGCACGACCCAAGACCTGACGACCTCCCCTTCGCCCCTTAGAAGACCGTCCGTTTTGACAGGGGCCGGAAAATGTCATTTTTATCGGGCATTTCCTGTACTTTTTTCAATCCTCTTAAGAATCCAAAGGGGTTCTTGACCTCTGCGACGAATTGTACGATAATAAAACACTTATGGCAAAAAAAGTGGCAATCTTAGGCTCAACCGGTTCGATAGGTTGCAACGCCCTTGAGGTCATCGCTGCGCTAAGCCCGGCGTTTGAGGTGACAGCGATTTCGGCGCATCGCAGCGTGGATCTGTTTTGCAGGCAGGTTCAGACAGCACGTCCTGCGGTCGCAGCGATGACCGATCCGCAGGCGGCGAAGGTCTGCCGTGAACGACTGGGCGGTTTCAAAGGCGAGATTTTGACCGGGCCGGACAGTTTGGTTGAAATCGCTTCGATGCCCGAGGTGGATATCGTGGTGTGTGCGGTGGTCGGCGCGGCCGGATTGCCGGCGGCACTGGCCGCAGCCCGCGCAGGAAAGACACTGGCAATTGCCAACAAAGAGCCGCTGGTGATTGCGGGCGAACTGCTGACCGAGACAGCTCGACAGCATGGAGCAACGATTTTGCCGGTGGACAGCGAACATTCGGCGGTTTTTCAGGCAATGCGCTCCGGCAGCCGCGCCGAAGTCGATAAGGTTATTCTGACCGCCTCGGGCGGGCCGTTTCGCACAACCGCCATCGAGCAGATGTGTCGGGCAACTGTCCAGCAAGCCCTGAATCACCCGACCTGGTCAATGGGGCCGAAGATTACGGTGGACTCGGCCTCGATGATGAACAAGGCACTGGAGGTCATCGAAGCGGTTTGGCTGTTCGGATTGCCGGTGGATAAGATTGATGTGCTAATTCATCCTGAATCCGTGGTGCATTCGATGGTGGAGTTTGTTGACGGCTCGGTGATTGCCCAGCTCGGCACGCCGGACATGAAACTGCCGATTCAGTATGCCCTGACCTACCCGAAACGGGTGCGCGGCGTCTGTGAGCGGCTTCGCCTCGAACAACTGGGAAAACTGACCTTCGAACCTCCGGATTTGCGTAAATTTCGAGCACTCGCGCTGGGATTTGAGGTCGCTCGCAGCGGCGGCTCGGCACCGGTGGTGTTCAACGCCGCCAATGAAGTGGCAGTGAACGCCTTTTTGGCCGGACGCATTCCGTTCGGCACCATTGTGGAATTGATTGAACGCTCTCTGGACGCGCACACGCCCAAGAGCCGTATATTGTCTCTTGATGACCTGATGGCGATGGACGCATGGGCCAGAGCGTACACGGCCGAGTGTCTGGTCGATTTGCCCAAGGTCATGATTCGCAAATAAGCAAGTGGCAGCAGATTTCTTTTGTTTTGAGGATTGATATGACCGAAGAGAAAAACACAACGCCGCAACACAATGAAAAACCGCAACCTGCCCCTGAACAGGCGGCATACACGGACAAGAAAGAATCCAATCCGTTAGCCCAATTAGGGGTCTTTGCCGTCGTCGTGGCGGCATTGATTGTGTTTGCCATCTTTCATCCCCGCGCCGCCCTGTCGGTGCTGCTGGTGGCGGTGGGGTTTGGCGGCGTCGTGATGGTTCACGAATTGGGACATTTCCTGGTCGCCAAACTGGGCGTGATCAAGGTCGAGGCGTTTTCTATCGGCTTTCCGCCGGTGCTGCTGGGCATTCGCAAACTTAAAAAAGGCTTTCGTGTCCGCTTTTTGCCCCGGCTGGGACAGCCGCAGCAGCTCGAGGAAGGCGACAGTGAGACCGAATACCAAATCGGCCTGGTGCCGCTGGGTGGATATGTGAAGATGCTCGGCCAATCGGACTCGGGCGCGGCCGAACGCACCGATGATCCGCGATCATTCCAGAACCGCCCAACGTGGATTCGGATTGCGGTCGTGGCAGCCGGGGTGACGTTTAACGCTATTGCGGCGATTGTGCTGTTTATGGC
>JAAYQH010000415.1 GCA_012519365.1 Planctomycetota bacterium
ACATACTCGGATGAATCGTTACGTGTTCGCGAATGGTGTTGTTGTCGCCAATGACCAGCCGGCCGATTTTGGTATGATCATCCAATCCGAGAATCTGCGGAGGACGTCCCAGCACGGCCCCGGCGTAAATCCGGTTATTCTTGCCGATGTGCGTGTTTTTCCCGATAACGACATGGGTATCAATGACGGTGCCATCTCCGATATGGGCACCTTCATCAATAAAACCAAACGGCCCGACCACCACATTGTCTCCCAGTTCCGCACTGGAAGCCACATACGCCGTTGGATGGATCTGACAACTCATAATGGCTGATACCTCCGGTTCTTATTATACAGTTGAACTCACACTCGTGCGGGGGCGAAATTACACCTCATCGTCCACCAGCATAAATTTAAGCTGCGCCTCGGCGACGACCTCATCGCCGACCATCGCAGTACAATTACATTTGGCCGCTCGACTGCGGACCTTGTCGGCCTCGGCAATCAGAATCAGTTGATCGCCGGGGACGACGGATTTGCGAATCTTGACCGCGTCCATTGTCAGCAACACGGCCAACTTTCCGGTGTGCTCAAGAGTCTGGGCAAACAGCAACCCCGAAGCCTGGGCGAGGGCCTCAACGATCAGCACCCCCGGCATGACCGGTGAGGAGGGAAAGTGCCCCTGGAAAAACTGCTCGTTAAAGGTCACATTTTTGACGCAGCGAATTCGGTGGCTACCTTCGATTTCGATGACCTTATCGACCAGCAAAAACGGATAGCGATGCGGCAGGATTTTCTGAATGCGTTTAATATCCAGCAAGGGCTTTGCGGACAGGGCCTGCCGGTGTTCATGACGCAGGGTGGTTTCGACCAGTTGCTTGACGAGTTTTTGGTTGAGCGAATGGCCTGTTTTATAGGCTACGACACGCCCGATAATGGGACGTCCTGCCAGCCGTAAATCGCCGATCAGATCGACGACCTTGTGTCGGACGCATTCGTCCGGCCAGCGAAAGGTGTTTTTAATCGGGCCGTCCGAACTGATGACCAAAATATCTTTGGGGCCAAGGTGCGTTCCAAGGCCGGCCGCCTGCATCTGTCGGGCCTCGGCCTCAAGGACGAAGGTGCGGGCCCGAGCCAGATTTTGGGCATATGTCGTTTCGCTCAGGTCGCAGGAGTAAATCTGCCGGCCGACGCCGGTATGCTGGGTGTAATCCATATCATAGGTCAGACTCAGGCCGTTGCCCTGATGGGGCAGGGCGTAGATGCTTTTGTCGCCTTCGGTAATACAGATCGATTCAGTGATGCGAATTGGACGCTGGGGGGCGTCCTGCATTTGGATGTCGCATTTTTGAAGGGTGCGAAAATACTCATCGCTGCTGCCGTCAAAGCCCGGCAATTCGGCCCCTTCCATTTCAATGATAAGATTGTCGATGTCCAGTGCATAAATCGCCGCCAGGCAATGTTCGGGGGTCTCAATGACCGCCGGGCCGGACTGCAAGGCCGAACGGCGGTCGCGCTGGACGATGTTGTCGGGGCACACCTTGACCCGTACCGGTTCCTCAAAATCTTTGCGCACAAAGACCAGACCGGTCTCAGGCTCGGCCGGACGAAAGACGACTTTGGCGTCTTTGCCGCTGAACAGCCCTTTGCCGTTGAGCCGGGCTTCAGTCTTGATGGTTTTTTGCTGCTTCAAGGCGTTCGACTTTTTTTTCCAACTCTTTTATTTGCTTGACTATATCAGGAAGTTTTCGATACAGGCTGATGCTTTTAATCTCGGCCTTTATATCTCTGGCGGGGAAT
>JAAYQH010000416.1 GCA_012519365.1 Planctomycetota bacterium
AGATTTTTAGTATAAGTTGCACGGTGGCGATAAGATTGAACGTGCACACGCAAACCCCGATGCAAGCCGATAATGAATAGTAGTTTAGAAAGGGGTAAGGCCTATGTCCTATGAACTTGACAAGCTGAATGAATGGATGTGGAGCTACCGAGCGGCGCGAGTGTTGCATGTGTTGTCGGGGTTAAAAGTCTTTACGCACCTGGAACACAAGCCGATGACAGCCGAGGCCCTGGCACAGGCCTGCGGTGCCCCGTCCGAATTGCTCGAAAAACTCCTGACCGCCGGGACCGCAATGGGACTCTTGGAAAAAGACGGTTCGCTGTATCGCAACAGCCCGTTAAGTCGAGAATATCTCGTCGAAGGCAAGCCGCTGTATCAGGGCCATATGATCGGCCATGCGGCCAATGTGTGGGATGTCTGGACGGACCTGCCCGGCAAAGTCGGACTAAGGCTGTCTCAGAAAGAGGATTTGGATGCTCATCGCAATTTCATTTGTGGAATGCACAACATCACGACTGCCATTCGGGGCAATCTGTTTCTTGACGTGATCGACCTGTCGGGACGCCGTTCACTGCTCGATATTGGCGGCGGGCCCGGCACCTATTCGATTTTGGCCTGTCAACACTACCCTCAGTTGAAAGCGACGGTTTTCGACCTGCCTGAAACAATCGCGATCGCTCAAAATGTCATCGCCCAACATGGCATGGCTGATCGGATTGCAACGCGAAAAGGAAGTTGGGACACCGATGACTTTGGCAGTGGATACGATGCCGCGTTGCTGTCTAATGTTCTGCACGGCCCGACCAGTCGGGCGCCCATGAAACTGGCAAAAGCGTTTTCGGCTCTCGAGCCGGGCGGCCTGCTGGCGGTTCAGGAGTTTTTGCTCTCCGATGACAAAACCGGGCCGCTGATTCCGGCGTTATTCAATGTCATGGTGGGGGCCTACAGCCAAGCCGAACTGGCCGCGGAAATCGAACGCGCCGGTTTTGTGGAGGTTCGCCTCGTTGCCCGCGACGATGCCGTCGGCAGCGCCTGGCTGACAGCGTCTAAACCCGCTTAGCCGCGGCTTTCGGCTGTGTACCTTACGAGCCAAACGCCCTGAAAACTCCTTGCCGCCGGCGGTACCTCGGTTTACAATGCCGCCATGGTTATCTTGGCAGGAATTGACGAGGCCGGTTATGGCCCCTTGTTGGGACCCTTGGTGGTGTCGGCTGCGGCATTGGAATTGCCGGCTGAGTTGCTGCGCGCTGACTTATGGCAGATTCTTGCCAGGGCTGTGGCCAAAGAAAAGAAACACCTCAAAGGCCGCCTGCTCATCACCGACAGCAAAAAAGCCTACACCCCCTCCAGCGGCCCGAAATATCTTCGCCGAACGGTTTTGTCGTCCTTGGCGGCCTTAGAGCCAAATAGCCCGCTGCCCCAGACCGCCGGCCGGTTGCTGGAGCGGCTCTGTCCGGCTGCGGCCGAGCGATTGACGGCTTATCCGTGGCATCATAATCTGAATAATTTGTCGCTGGGCGAGAATTCACAGGCTGTACAGGTCGCTGCATCGGTGCTGTCTGCAACGCTGGAGGAGCACAATATTCGACTTCATACCCTTGCTGCCCGCTGTCTGGATGTGGCGTATTACAATCGGAAAATTGCCGCGGTCCGCAATAAATCACGCGTTTTGTTCGGTGAATTGTGCGGCCTAATCAACGACGTGATTTGTAGCACGCACCCC
>JAAYQH010000417.1 GCA_012519365.1 Planctomycetota bacterium
CTGGGATAGTTGATCGTGCCGATGCTGCCATCCGGCGGATCCACCTTGAGCGTATAAGTTCCCATGTTGTTATTCGCGGCGGAATCTGTAAAACGATATGAGCCCACAATAATTGTAAGAGTGCCTGGAATCGGTGATCCACGCAAGAAACCGGAGAACTCGGTTTTTATACCATCGCCGGTCCCAATGGACTCGTTATGCGAGCTGTTGGTTGTGGAAATGTTCCCATACAGGTTGGTATGGCCAAATTGACGCACCAGCACCCTGCCGTCCGGCGCTCGGTAATTTCCGCTGAAATTCGCCCAGTTATAACCAACATTCACCCAATCATCAACGCCGCCACCGGTGGTCCATTCACAGCCGGTTAAGCCCAAAACGATCGCGACCAATCCCGCCAACCCCACAAATACGCACTTTCTTTTCATTGGTTTCCTCTTTATGTTACCGACTCCACCGGACTATGTCGTTTGAGATAGTCCAAGCATAACGGTCAGTCCCGCGACTGACCGTCATGCCATAATTTTCATATTATCGGAACGGTTAAAAAACTTGACCGCTCTTTTACCTGACAATCACCTTCCCAGCACCGGCACCGCGTTGGGCGGGCCGAATTCGCCGCTTACTTCCTGGCCATTGATCAAGACACACCAGAAAGCTGTTGGCGGATAGTAATATGCAGGGTCTGTGCGGCCATCGCCGTTATAATCACCCGGTATGGGGATAACGCCTTGCCAACCGAATTTGCCTTCCACCGCGGGGCCCCCGTTCATGGGGGAAACGCGCCACATGCCGGTGACGGTATTAAAGACCGCCAGGTCTGTCATCCCATCGCCGTCGTAATCGCCCGGCACAGGGGTTTCATTGCGGCCGCCCCATTGCTGGTTATAGTTCCGACCGAACCAGGTACGGATAGACCAGACACCAGTGGCCGGATCGTAAACCGCCAAGTCGGTGCGGCCGTCGCCGTCATAATCGCCCGGCACGGGAATCTGGCCCGGCCCGCCGTGTCTGACGTTCAACAGGCTATGATTGTTGCCATACGGATAAATATACCAGACGCCGGTGGCGCGGTCATACAAGGCCAATTCCGTAAACATGTCACCGTCGTAATCGCCCGGCACAGGGATCATATTTGGCATGCCGGCCAGGCTCAGATAATTTCCGTTCAGGTCAATCTTAATCAATCCGGAAGCCATCTGGTAAATCGCCAAGTCGCTGAGCCCATCGCCGTCGAAGTCGCCTGTCAACGGCGTCATTGATGCATCCCCGAACTGCGTGCGGCTAACCTGCCCGGCCATAGTATAGATATACCAAATTCCAGTGGCCGGATCGAACGCAGCAACGTCGGTACGGCCATCGCCATCAATATCCGCCGGGCTGGGCATCGGGCCATAACAGTCCGGACGGTAAGTTGGGAAGCTGTCGGGGTCCAGCGGATCGGTATGATAGCGCCGGAGCTCTGCGCCATCCGAATAGCCGTCGCCATCGCTGTCCCAAGCGGAGGGATTCAGGCGCAACTTACTGGTGCGCGGCAGCGAAGACCTATAATGTATTTCAAACCCATCCGTCAGCCCATCGCCGTCACTGTCAACCCGGCGCGGATTCAAAAGGCCGCCGGAATAACGGTATTCCTCATAATTGGTCTCGCCGTCGCCATCAAAGTCCGTGTCGCCGGTTTGACTCAGGTCGCCGAAGTATTCCATTTCCCAAGCATCGGGCAACTTGTCGTTATCCATGTCGCGGTCACGCATAATCAACTTGCACTTGGTCAGTTGCCTGGTGGTCACGAGCGCCAACATCGCCGGTTTATATATACTGTTATTGTCATGTACAAACCCCTGAGTTTTCCAGGCAGCCCACTTGCCTGACGCCTGAGCGTTAAACGGCGCGGTATCAACATAGGCCCGCACGTAATACGCTCCCGCCGGCAATCCCTTGATAGTGAAGGGAATGACCTTGTTGGGCTTGGTCGAGTATGGAACGGACAGGCGCACACGCGCCACCGGCACACCGCTGAAGCCGATATTGTCAAAGGCTTCTACGACAACACGGGTGACGGAGAGTTTGCCGTAATAATATATATTGCCGCTGATAGTGCGGGTATAACTGCTGTTCAGGTTGATAGTAAAGGTTTGGACAGACCCCAAATCGTCGCCGGACCATGGGCCATGCCCGCCCGGGTTCCAGCCGGCCACGCGCCAGTAATAGGTGCCGTTGCCCCACTCAGAGGCGTAAGCATCCGGGTAATCCCGGCGGATTCCATCGCGGTCACGTCCCGGCGCCGGGTAGAACTTGTCTTCCACCATCGTCAATCGGCCGTCCTTCTCCCTGCGCGCCACCTGCAAGTGATACATCGTTGCGTTGTCGCACATAGCCCACTCGAACTGATTGCGGGCGGCATACAATGTTGCGCCGCGGGGCGCAACGGCATAAGCGCGCTCCGGCAGGCTCCAATTGACGAAGAACGTGCCGCTTTGCGCGCCGGCCCACCAACGGTAAGACCCGGACGGCATACCGTAGAATCCATAGCGCATGCAATCCCATTCATGGAAGAAATCACGCGGCGAGCGGATATGCAGATCGAATTTATTGGGCGAGCCTTGAACACTGGTGTAATTGATGATCACATGCGTCAAGGCGTTGGTGTCGGAGTAATCGGGCAGATTCCATTTGAAGCGGCGATACCCCGGCAAATCTTCGTGCAGATAAATCCGCAGGTTCCGCAAATCGGAAACGCCCAGATGATAAGGCTGGCCATGCGCTATACCGAACGGCTCGCCCGGGTCCCAGCGGTTATTGTCGTTGACATCCAGGATACTCGCCAGATAGACAGGCCCTTCCTTAAAGCCGGAGAAGCCGAACATGGGATTCTCAAAGTCAAAATAGGGATAGGACACACTGATTTCACTGCCTTCCCAAGGCACTTCGTCATTGGCCCAAGTCAGCTCAAACTCACCGGTATTGTAGTCCAGCCGTCCAGCGGCGCCTTCACCCTTGCCTTTGCCATGATACACAAAGGCTTCCGGGCCAGTGAAGGTAAAGGTGATATAGGAGTAAGTAACCTCCACCCCATCCCACCAAAGCAGTATAGCTGAGATTTTGACCGGTGTGCCGGCCCGCACTGGAGCATAAGGCAACTGCCCGTTATAACTCCGGGTGCCGTTGGCGTAACCAATAACCTCAGAGACGGTGGTATCCAAACCGATTTGCGAGGCCTGCACCGGCCCGTC
>JAAYQH010000418.1 GCA_012519365.1 Planctomycetota bacterium
GTACTATCGGCGGCGTCACGCTGGCCGGCAGTATGGACTTTGCAGCCGCGTTGCTTGAGCAGGCAATGGTGGCAGTCGTGCCGGGCGAGCCGTTCGGCAGTCCCAATAATATCCGTTTAAGCTTTGCCTGCTCGATGGAGCAGATTGAAAAAGGTATTGCACGTATCCGGAAATGGCTGACATAATCGAACCCCTAAACCATAGACCGCAAATCCGCTGGAAAAAGCCGGTCATTCTGCTGGCCCTTGTGCTGTTTGGGCTGTATGCTTCGACACATATGGTCGCGGCCGGCGATACATGGGTTGCACTGGCCTGTGGGCGGCACTTTGCCAACCATGGCGTAGATACGGTCGAGCCGTTCAGTTTCAACTCGCATCCGCCCGGCCCGACCGACGAGCAGCTTGCCGGTTGGCCTGAATGGACACACAGACTGATCCGCTTTTGGCACCCTACCGGCTGGATCAACCAAAACTGGCTGACACATTTGACCTTTTACAAACTGGTCACAGGGTTCGGCAGTGAGCAAGAGCCGCACTACAATGCGCTGGTCTATTGGAAATTCGCGTTGTTTGTGGCCACGATTTTTGTAGTTTATGCGCTGGGCAAGGTTCTCGGTGCGGGGGATTTCTTGTCGATGCTGGCCGCTTGCTTTGCGATGGTCGCAGGCAGATCGTTTTACGACATTCGCCCGGCCTGCTATTCCAATCTGTTGGTCCCGCTGTTTATTTTGCTGCTGGCGCTGAGTTGCTACAGGCATTACAAATACATCTGGCTGATGGTCCCGCTGATTGTATTTTGGGCCAATGTCCACGGCGGCTATATCTACGCGTATATAATGATGACCCCGTTTGTGGCGGTGCATATTTTGCTGAATCTGCCGCGACGATGGACCATTGCGCTCGGACTGTCGGGATTGTGGATGGTGCTGTATCTGCTGTTTTATAAATTCCATCAGAACAGCTATTATTTTGAATTAGCAAAAACACTGAACCTGTCTTTTGATCGTATAGGCTTTGTCAACGGATTTTTTTGGACAGGGATTGTGCTTTCTGTGGTGTCGTTGACGCTGGCGGCGTTGCGCCGCATTCCGTCGGGCTTGTTTTACAGTTTCCATGTTGTCGCAACCCTCGTATATCCGGTCGGGCTGCTGGCAGCCATGACACTCAATGTCCCCTCCTATGTCAGCCCGGCATACCTCAAACTATTGAAACATTCTATGACTGTCGGGCGGTTAGGGTTTGTTCTGGTACTGCTGCTGGGAACAGTCATTGTGATTTTGCTGGCAATCCGAAAAGAGCGATTTGTCCGGATTCCGAACAAGACCATTGCCCATATTTTAGGGGCTGGCGTCGTTTCTTTTTTGGCGATGATTGTGTTCAATCCGTACCATTTGACCAACTTGACCCACACCTTTGAAATCAGCATCAGCGAGCACGCCGCATCGTGGCGTACTGTCAATGAATGGCGACCGGCATTTGACTGGATGGATCCGGCCCGAGAAACTCCTAATCCGGTCGGCGATGAAGAAGGGTTTGCCGTGATGCTGATAGCCGCTGTCGTGCTGCTGGCGGTTTGGGGGGGGTTGCATTTTTGCAAACCCGCACTGCGTCCGATACGCAAAGGCCCGCGTCAAGCCGAGGCCGTGCCGGCTGCCGATGCCGGCTGGCCCAAAATCGACTTGGCGATACTGCTTATCGCGGCACTGACGATGATTATGGCGTTTCAGTCGCGTCGTTTTATCGCCCTGGCCAGTCCATCCGCTTCACCGATGATCGCTTTGCTGGCCGCCCACATTTGGCAAATGGCAACGGCGCTGCGAAACTGGAAAAAGACACGGCATCTGGAACCATCGGCCTTTCCCGTTCAATGGCACAAGCCGGTCTGGCTGGCGACGGCCGGCGTGGTGGTGGTGCTGGGAGTCTATTGGGACCGGACATTTTATCGTGTGTATATTGCTCCGTGGCCGCGGGATGACATACGGGATTCGGTGTTTATGCGAATGACCGATTCGCACCAAAAACCGTTTGAGGTATGCGAATTTATCAATGCCAATAAGTTATCCGGCCGCATTTTCAATTACTGGACCGAGGGCGGCGCGCTTGCCTTTGGCCAGGAACCCGATCCCATAACCGGCAAAACCCCGCTTCAGCACTTTATGGACGGACGTGCGCAGGCGGCCTTTGACCATGCCACCTTCAAACTCTGGCAGCATATTTTCGCCGGCGGGCCCGTCGCAGAGAAAATTATGCGTTCCGGCAGAACTCCAACAACGGCCGAAGAATATCGCCAAATCGGCCAATGGCTGGATAAAGTTCTCAAAAATTGCGACGTTTGGGTATCACTGATGCCCCGTTCACAAATTGATTCGACATTTATGCGGTCCTTGCTGTCAACATCGAACTGGAAGACGGTTTTTGTTGATGAGATGCAGCATTTGATTGTCGATACCGACAGCAAACAGGGGCAAGAACTTGTCAATGCCGTCCTTGACGGCACCGCAGTTTTTCCCAATGCCTTCTCGAAAAATTTAACTCTTGTGAGGCTTACCTTTGAGACCAACGACTCCCGCCACGTAATGAATGTGTTCGACTATGCCAAAGCGGCGTTTCAGGAGCGCCCCTATCCCTCGGCAATGATTGCGCTGGCTCAAATCGGACGATCCGCGGCTTTTCGTGATCAAGTTGAGCAGACCATGCGCGACTTTTTAGGGACGTTTCAGACCCGTCGCGGCGAACTGGCCCGACAAAGCGGCTATCTTCATCGTCTGGGGTCGGCGTTGGTTGCATCACGTTATCTGGCTGCCTTTAATCCACCGGATAAGGACGAGTTGTTGCAATTCGCCAAGGCGCTGCAGGAGGAATCGCAAGACATTTCAAAGCGTTTTATCTGGTAGCACTATTCGCAAAAACAGGACAGAGCCGATTAATCATTGGCTCTACGGAATATGACGTCCACAATAGATTCACAACCCGTTTCGCTCAGCGTGTTCTTTCCCTGCTGGAATGAACAAGCGTCGATTGAACCGCTGACCCGCAAAGCCGTCACCGTGCTGGAGGCCATCGGTGCCGATTACGAGGTCATTATCGTCGACGACGGCAGTACTGACCAAACCGGGCAGATTGCTGACCGATTGGCTGCCGAAAACGAGCGGATTCGCGTCATTCATCATCCGACCAATCGCGGCTATGGGGCGGCCTTGCAAAGCGGCTTTCGTGCGGCCTCGAAAGACTGGGTCTTCTATACCGACGGGGACGGTCAATTTGACCTGAATGAACTGCCGCCGCTGCTGGAACTGATGGACCGCTATGATATTGTCAGTTGCTATCGCCTTAACCGGCAGGAAGGATGGCTTCGCAAGTTTAATGCCTTCTGCTGGACACGGCTGGTCGGCCTTTTGTTTAATCTGCCCCTCAAAGACATCGACTGCGCCTTCAAACTGTATAAGCGCAGCATCTTTGACGACATGGAACTGCTCAGCACCGGCGCGCTGATTGATACTGAAATTCTCGCCAGGGCCAAACGCAAAGGCTGCCGTATCACTCAGGTCGGCGTACGCCATTATCCGCGTATAGCCGGCCGAGCCACCGGCGCCAATCCGAAAGTGGTTTTACGTGCATTTAAGGAACTGTTTAATCTTCGCCGTCAGATTTTACACACGGAACGGAAATGAAAGTCTATCGGACCCAACACTATATTCGTCCCGATCTGCAAGCCCACATCCACTCAAAAGACCTCCTCGAGAATGTCCGGAATCTGCGCAGTCTCTGCCCGGCACACACCAAATTTTGCGCCGTGGTCAAAGCCAATGCCTACGGCCACGGCATTACAGAAATCGTTAACATTCTCCAGAAAGGATCAGTGGATGCGTATGCCGTGGCGACGTTTTATGAGGCGCTGCACATCGTCAGCCTGACGAAAAAGAAACCTATCTTGATTCTGGAGCCGATTAGTCCTGTCTGGTCAGTCGAACAGATTCGCATTTCCGCTCGCGAAGGATTTGAATGTGTACTCAGTTCGACCGAAAGTCTTCATTACGTAACAAGCATCCTGAGCGGCACGTCGCTTATCCTGCGTGTCCATCTGAAAATCGAAACGGGGATGGGACGCTGCGGCGTCGATCCCGCGACGGCCGCTTCTTTGTTGGAGGCGATCGAAGACTGTGAAAATATTCGGCTGGCCGGCGTTTTTACACATTTTGCCACCGCCGATGAAGATGACCTGTCTTATGCCGAAGAACAAATCAACCGCTTTGAGCAGTTCCTCAATACCCATCGGATCAAAGAACGCCGCAAGGTTACCATTCATGCGGCCAACAGTGCCGGCACCATCAAACTGCCCCATGCGCATTATGATATGGTGCGCTGCGGCATTGCGATGTATGGCTACTACTCGCGTCGCATGGCCAACCCGCCAGTTCCGCTCAAGCCCGTTCTGCAGTTGCAGGCTCCCATCACCCAGCTTCATCGCATTCCCGCCGGTCATTCGGTCAGTTACGGACGATCATTTATCCCCACTCGTGATATCCTGGCCGCCATCGTCCCGCTGGGGTATGCCGACGGCTATCGCCGCTGTTTTTCCAACCGGGCGCAAATGAAAATCGGGCCGTATGTCGCCCCAGTCATCGGGCGGGTGTGTATGGATCAAGTCATTCTTGATGTCACCGATGTTCCCGCTGTGCAAGCGGGACAAATGGTCACCGTGCTGGACAACGACCACAACTCGCCCTGCTCGGCATATGCCCTGGCAGATCTGGCCGAGACCATTTGCTACGAAATTCTAACGTTCATCCACGCCCATGTCAATCGCATAGTCCATTGACATGCGGTCAATCCTTTCGGAAAATAATCTGCTATGGAAACGATGATTGATAAAAAGACAACCACCCACCTGTTCGTTTATGGGTCGCTGCGCGAGCCGTCGATCTTCGAATCGGTCTGTGGTTTCAGTTTTACCCTCAAGCCGTCCGAATCGACGCCCTGGAATGTCCTGGCAGCCGAGCTGGCCATGCTGCCCAATTATCGGCGAGTCAGCCCCGACAATGTGTATTTCTACGCGATTCCCGACCCGACCTCGAGAATCCAGGGGTTTGTAATCTACAATGTTCCGCCCTCGGCGATGGCCGTGATCGATAAATATGAAGGCAAACTCTATGATCGTGAGACCGTCAAGGTCAACACTGCGCACGGCCTGGTTGAGGCGCAGGCATATCTGGCCAGTCCGCGAACGATGAAAAAACGTTTCGGCGATCGCTTTCATGTCAATTTGATTCATGAATTATGGCTGCGCAAACGCATCGAGAAGTTTTTTGACACGCACACACGACCCGGTGAACAGTCGATCGATGCCAACATCGAACGCATGGCTCGACGGGAATTGATCGGCACGACCGAGCGGGATCTGGTCGTCAGCCATTTGGGCCAGGATGCGATCAGCGACTATTATCTGGAACACGAACTGAGTCGTCCAGTGCCGTCGATTCTGACATTGATGAAAAACCAACAAGCAGCGCCGTATATGTATAATTATTTGGCTCTGGTGATGAAGCAAACCCTGCTGAATCACTTTGAATCGCAGATTCACGAACGATTTCGCTATGAACTGGACTGCCTGGCTCCCAACCCAAGATATTACAACCGGGCACTGAGCCTGCTGATCGCCTTGCGGATGGTCAATCGAAACTACACAGCAGTGGATATGCTGCTGCAGCGCGGACTGGAAAGCATGCCTCCGAATGGCCGCTATGACCTGATTGATTATGTCAAGTATGCGGTCTCGGCAGCGGAAAACATCTTCGATCCCCGTGTCGTGCAGAACGACATGCAAAGTGTTCGCAATAATCTTCATCCCGGCCTTGTACCGATGGGCGCCGAAGTCGAATTAAGCAATCTGGGTTTTCGGGCGGTGGACAGCCTGCATGCCGATCAAGACTCCGTTTTTGATGGCTTTCGCTATTTCCATGAATTTGCCCTCGATGTGCTGACCTGGCGGCTGGGCGGCTACATAGATGACCATTCCGGTGAACCGGGTCCCGGCAAACGCGGCTTTCTCGAACTGGCACCGGGCCGCCTGAATACTCTTGGGGAGATTTCAAAACCAGCCACATCCGACCCTTGGCTGTTAAACCAGCTGATCCATGAAATAACGCGTTTTTATCCGGTTGCTCCGCATAGTCTGCATTTGTCATTTCAGCTTCGACACACCCAAGTCGGCAAACAAACCACATTGCCGATGAGCTTTGTTAAATGCCTGTTCGTCATCGGGGGCGGCACACAGATTACCTCCAGCGGGCGACTGGCGGTTTCGCGGATGATTCAAAAAGAAATTCAGCGAAGCGACTGCGGCGAAGAATTGGTCTTTGCACGTACCAGCAAACGTCAATACAAAATAACGCCCGAAGGGACCATCGCACAGGCGGCCAAATATCCCATCTATATCAATCAGTACAAGTTTATGCGGCTGGACAGTCGCGCCAACTATGAGCCGCTGATTCTGGCACTGAAGGGCCTGCAGATTGCGCTCAATCCGGGCAATTACCTCACTGCCGAACAGTTGTCTACCAGCCGACGACTGAAGAATGAATATCAGGAACTCCGGGAATGGGCGGCCTCGCCGGAACCTATTTCACGACGCACCAAAGGGCGTTTTCTCGATGCCATCTATGACGGCTTGATGAACGAAGCACATCGACGGCCTTACCATAAATTGCACTATATCGATTGGGCCCTTGGCGCCATTGATATGCAAATTCGGATGTTCAACAAAAAACTCGAAGAAGGAAAAGAAAAGGCCCCGGAGGGCCTTTAAGATGTGTGCTCGCGTCGTGGCCTTTTACGGCCTTTATGTTCGCCCTGCCTTAGGCAAGCATGGCATCGACCTTGCGCGTCAACTCCCTGACATGTGATGCCGAGGCCTCAAACATCGCCTGCTCGGTTTCCGTTAACGCCAGCTCAAGAATGGACTCAACTCCGCTGCTGCCCAACATAACCGGTACCCCCACAAACTCGCCGTGGATGCCGTACGGACCGTCGCAATAGGCACAGCAACTCATCACTTGACGGGTGTTTTTCAAGATGGCCTCAGCCATAGCAACTGCACCGGCCGCTGGCGCATAATAGGCACTTGTCCCCAGCAAGTTCACGATCTCAATCCCCCCTTTTCGCGACCGATCGACCAGCGTGTCGATTTTCTCTGCCGGCATCAGTTCCGTCAGCGGAATACCTGCCACGGTCGTGTATCGCGGCAGCGGCACCATATCATCGCCGTGTCCGCCCATCAAAACACCGCGAACATCACCGGCATACACTCCCAACTCTTGGGCAATAAAACAGGCAAACCGAGCCGAATCCAGCGCGCCGGCCATACCCACCACCCGCCGTTTGTCAAAACCGCTCACCTTTGCCGCGACATAGGTCATCACGTCCAATGGATTGCTGACGACAATAATGAATGCATTCGGAGAAGTGCGGACAACTTGTTCGGTAACGGATTTGACAATCTGAGCGTTTTTGGCCAACAAATCATCACGGCTCATTCCCGGCCTGCGTGCCAGACCACTGGTAATGATAACCACATCACTGCCCGTCGCATCCTGCCAGTCGCCAGTGCCTGTGACGGCCCCGCCGGCCGGATAAACAGCCTTGACCTGAGCCATGTCCAACGCCTTGCCCTCAGCCAATCCCTCAACAATATCAAGCAGCACAATATCCCCCAGCGCCTTTTGCGAGGCCATAAACGCCGCTGTCGCCCCGACATTACCCGCACCAACTACCGTAATCTTTGCTGACTTCATAAACTCTCCACACGATAGAATAATGTTATTAACGGTGATCTCGACTATACCCTATTTTACCACCGCTACTGCTCTGTCTGTCCTGTACTGAATCTACTGAATCTTAACGATACGAAGGTCAAAAATACCTCCCGCTAAATTACCCGCATGCGGCTTAAAGGTAACAGTCACCTGCTGTTTGCCGCGTAGCATTTCAGAGGCAATAGGATAGCGCACAAAAATAAATTCGTCGCGATTCCACTTTCCCGTAATATTCTCTGTAATCAATTTTTGACCATCGATCAGAATATCAAAGGTGCGGTTGCCAGCCTCATTGCCCCAATAGCGTACTGCCAGTGCGAGCGGCTGATCGGGTTCAACACGCAGTTCATAACTGAACCAGCCCGGCGCCTCCGCATGTCGCCAGGAAAGATTTTGAAAAACGCCTGTTTCGGACCTGACGGATTTAAAATTATGCTCGACTTCAGGCTGCTGTTCGGCGGGGATAACACGGTCAATTGTCATTCGGTCAAGCTGCAGCGATTCTTGCTGCTGAACACTCATCGCCGCCAACACCGCGTTATACTCTTCGGGAGAAACCACTCGCCAGTATATCATATAACGAGCATCGTGAATGCGATAAAATGGTTCGAGCACAAGATCTTGATAGGACTCGGGGCGAATCAGATCGGCGGCGGTCCATTGAAGAGGTTGTCCGGCCACGGGCTTAACCTTTTCGGATATAGA
>JAAYQH010000419.1 GCA_012519365.1 Planctomycetota bacterium
CCAACGGGGCGTCAGTGGCGAACAGGGACTTGTCGCCCCTTCGGGGCTTTGGGTGTTTGGGTGTCCTTTGTTCCGTGGGCTTGCGCCCACGGCTAAATGACTTGACGTCCCTGTCGGGACGTATGGATTATGAGCCGAAGGCTCATCGGTGATGTGGCCGGGGGCGTGAGCCCCCGGAAAGCGGAAAGAGAGAGATTTCATTGCTCTTTTAATAAAGCCCCGACGGGGCGACAGAGAAAGGCGACTTGCCAAACCTGCGGGGGCGGTGATTGACGATTATGAAAGAGTTATTGATACAGGCAGCGGATCGAAGCGGTGTGGTCAATGCGGATATGCTGCGGCAGTTTTTTGACGAGCACGCCGAGGACGATCGGCGGCTCGATCAGGTGTTAATGACGGCGCCGAACTTCACCGAGGATGTGGTGCTGCGGCTGTTTGCCGAGGCGCTGGGGGTGTCATTTTTTGACGAGATTGAGGCCCAGTATGTGCCGCAGGAGTTTGTCGAGTCGGTGCCGGCGCCGTACGCGCAGCATCATTATCTGATCGGCTATCGTCCGGAATCCCAGAATGGCCGGCTGCTGGTGATCACGGCCAATCCGCTGAATGTGTCGGTGATTGACAATGTCTCCAAGATGCTCGGGTTGCCCGTGGAGATGGCGCTGAGCACGCGGGCAACGATTACCGCAGCGATTGACGTCGCCTATGAGCAGAAAAACACCGTCATTGAGGAAGTGGCCGAGGAGATGGATTCCCAGAATCTGGATCAGTTGGTCGATGAGGTGCAAAACTCTGAAGACTTGCTGGATGTGGTCAATCGTCCGCCGGTGATTCGGCTGGTCAATGATATTCTGTTTCGTGCGTTGCAGATGCGGGCCAGCGACATTCACATTCATCCGTTTGAAACCAAGATTCAGGTGCGCTACCGCATCGACGGCATTTTGTACGACACGCTGACGCTGAACCGCAATGTGCTGAGTCTGGTGATCTCGCGTATCAAGGTGATGGCGGGAATGGACATTGCTGAGCGGCGGATGCCGCAGGACGGGCGGTGCAGCGTACGGATCGGGCAGCGCGAAATCGACTTGCGGGTCAGCACTGTGCCGACCAGTTTCGGCGAGCGGGCGGTGCTGCGTTTGCTGGACAAAAGCAGCGGCATCCTGACACTTGAGGAGTTGGGCCTGTTTGAAGAAGATAAACGTATCTTTGACAAAATGATCAATCGCTCACACGGGGTGATCTTCGTAACCGGCCCGACCGGCAGCGGTAAAAGCACGACGTTGTATGCCTGTTTGAATCGTTTGGATTCGACGGTCAAGAATATTATGACGGTGGAAGACCCGATCGAGTACCAGTTAAACGGCATCAGCCAGATGCAGGTTTCGCTCAAGAAGGGTATGACTTTTGTCAATGCGCTGCGGCATATTCTGCGTCAGGATCCGGATGTGATTATGGTCGGTGAGGTGCGCGACCATGAAACGGCGGCGATGGCGATTCAGTCGTCGCTGACCGGGCACCTGGTGTTCAGCACGCTGCATACCAACGATGCGGCCGGAGCGATCAGCCGATTGCTTGATTTTAAGATTGAGCCGTATCTGGTCAGTTCGTCCCTGATCGGGGTGATGGCCCAGCGGCTGGTGCGGCGGATTTGTCCGGATTGCCGCACGGCCTATAAGCCCTCGCCGCAGGAATTGATCGAGCTGGGGCTGGATGACGCCGACGGTGAGCGAATGTTTTATGTCGGCGCAGGCTGTGCCAAGTGCTTTGATACCGGCTATCGCGGGCGAATGGGCATCTATGAACTGATGACGGTTAACGAGACGATTCGCGATATGATTTATCAGCGTCAGACGGCCGGGGCGATCAAGAAAGCGGCCCTGGAGGCGGGTATGCAGACGCTGCGGATGGACGGGGCACGCAAAGTGGCCGCGGGTATTACCACCATTGCCGAGGTCCTTCGCGTAACGCAGTCGGATACCATTTGATAATTTCAAAGTTCAATTTTCAAGTGAAGTCATTGTGCCAAGAATGGTAAATGAGCAAGAAAAAAATCTTACGAAAATGGATTTGAAGTCAAGAACGAAAGAATTTGCACTTCGCTGTATGAAACTCTGTGCCGCTTTACCTTCGGATTGGGTAGGGAATCATTTGAAATATCAGTTATTCAAAAGCTCAACATCGGTAGCAGCAAATTATCGATCAGCCTGTGCATCGCAATCCAGGAAGAGTTTTCTTTCAAAATTAGGGATTGTTGTCGAGGAAGCCGATGAGGCCGTGTTTTGGATAGAGTTTATTATGGCGGCTCACTTGCTGACAGAACAAAAATGTGAACCTCTTTTGGCAGAAGCCAGAGAGTTAACGGCGATTTTTGTCGCGTCGCAAAAAACTACCCGAAAAAACGATCATTTGAAAATGGAAAATCGAAAATTTTAACTTTATATGCCTCGATTTGAATACATTGCGATAAACGCCGCACGCAAGACGGAGAAAGGCACGGTTACGGCCGAGAATGCGTATGCGGCGCGCAAGCATCTGCGGGCGCGCGGGCTGCACCCGACCCAGATCGAGCAGGTGCGGATGGAAACGACCCGCAAGTCGCTGGGCAGTCTGATGCGCAAAAGCGGCCGCAAGCAGGTGGTCGGCTTTACGCGAGAGTTGGCCACGATGCTCAATTCGGGTATCAAGCTGACCGAGGCGCTGTCGGTGCTGATTGGGCAGGTTTCCGACCCGCAGCTTCGCGCGGCCGTGACGGAGATTCGCGATCGGGTGGTGACGGGCGAATCGCTGGCCGACTCGATGGCAGAATATGACCAGTTTTTTGACCTGATTTATGTCAGTATGATTCGTGTCGGCGAGGTAACCGGCTCGCTGCCCCAGACCCTGTCCACGATGGCGGCGTTTATGGACAAGCGCCAGCGGCTGGAAGCCAAGATGACTACGGTGATGATGTATCCGGTCATTTTGATGTTTGTGTGTATTGTGGTACTGCTGGTGATCATGATTGCGGTGATTCCCAAAATCACCGAGCAGTTGGTTCGGGCCGGCCAGGAGTTGCCTTGGTTGACACGGTTTATGATGGGCATTTCGGATGTGCTGACCAGTGGGTGGGTGCTGGCGATTGTTGCCGGGATTGCCGGGATTGTGCTGCTGTACAAATGGGCGGTGCGAACACGGCGGGGGGCTTATTGGCGGGATAAATTGCTGTTGAGCCTGCCGGGGTTCGGCCCGCTGCTCAAACAGCGGATTGTCTCGCGGTTTACCTCTACGCTGGCGACGCTGTTGGGGTCGGGATTGTCGATGGCCGAGTCGCTGCGGATTGTGTCGCAGGTTACCGGCAACGTCATTATGGCCGATGCCATCAAGCAGGCCCGCGAGCGGATTTTGTCCGGGGCCGATATCGCCACGCCGCTGCGCGAAAGCGGAGTGCTGGATCCGACGATTTCGCATATGGTCACTGTCGGCGAAAAAAGCGGCGAGTTGGAACAGATGCTCAAGATGATCAGTGAGAATCTGGAGGCCTCCTCGGATCTGGTGATCGAACGGCTCAGTGCGATTGTCGAACCGCTGATTATTGTGTTTATGGCGGCGATTATCGGGGCGATTGCCTATGCAACATTGATGCCGTTGTTCCAGTATTCGGTGACCCAGTTTTAAGGGCAAAGGTGACCTGTTGAGTGTGTATGTAACGGCGAGTGCCTGTAAGAGTTCTAAGATTGTGTGTTAACCTTTTTAAGATGTTAGTCTGTGAGGTGATTATGCGACGAAGACATAAAAATGCATTTACGCTGGTCGAACTAATGGCGGTGCTGTTGATTATTGCGCTGCTGGCGGGAGTGGCGGCCAAAAACTTTATGGGGCAGACCGAGAAGGCCAAGGTCACCACCACCAAGGCGACGCTCAAGACGCTGCACCAGGCGGTCAATATGTTTAAGTTGGACACAGGCCGTTATCCGACCGAGGAAATGGGATTGTACGAGTTGATCGAACAGCCCGCGGATGTGGAATATTGGACGCCGGGCGGCTATTTGGAGACCACGGATGTGCCGCGCGATGCCTGGAAAAATGAGTTTGTCTATCAGCTCAATCCCGAAAGCGGAAAGCCGTTTGTGATTATCAGCTACGGGGCTGACGGTCGCGAGGGCGGTGAAGGCTACGACGCGGACCTGTACAGTACCGACGTGGATTGATGGATTGACGATTAACAATCGACTATCGGCGATTAAGGAAGGTCGATTGGTGATTGAGGATGAAAAGAAAATGTTCTTGTGTCCGCAATGGTGGGTGCTGGCGCGATGCCGTCGCGGCGGACTGGTGCTGATTGAGCTGCTGATGGTTGTTGCGCTGCTCGGGCTGATGACCGGTATCGCGATGCTGGGGTTCGGGGCGATGTGGGGTGATACACATTTCAAGAGCCGAGCCGAGCAGTTGGTAAACACCTTTCAGATGGCCTATGAGGCGGCCCTTCAGAGTGACCGCCGCTACGCGGTGATTCTGGATCAGCTGAACAATGTGTACATCCTGCGTCAGTTTGAGACGCTGGATTTGCAGACCCTGCCGGATGATGAGGCGATCATCACAGTCGGCCGGTTTGATGAGGATTTTCAGTTTGATTACGTGCTCTATGATGATTTGGAAGACACGCGCGAAC
>JAAYQH010000420.1 GCA_012519365.1 Planctomycetota bacterium
CCAGACCGCCGAAAAAAAAGACGCCAAAGCCGACGGCTGGTTTAGCCTGTTTGACGGAAAGACGCTCAACGGCTGGCGTGCCAGCGAGAACAAGGATACCTTTAACGTCCAGGACGGAATGATCGTCGTCAATGGGCCACGAAGTCACCTGTTCTACACCGGCCCGGTCATGGGTGCAAATTTCAAAAATTTTGAGTTCAAAGCCGAGGTAATGACCAAACCCAAGGCCAATTCGGGAATTTATTTCCACACCGAATATCAGGAAACCGGCTGGCCGGACAAAGGCTATGAAGTCCAGATCAACAACAGCCATTCCGACTGGCGCCGCACAGGCGGACTGTACGCAGTACAGGATGTTCGCCAATCTCCGGCCCAAGACAACCAGTGGTTTACGATGCACATCATCGTGCGCGGCCAACGCATTATCGTGAAAGTGGATGGCAAGGTCGTCGTGGATTATGTTGAGCCAGAGGGCATCAGCGAAACAGGTTACCCCTCTATGCCCGGACGTAAACTGTCCAGCGGCACCTTTGCACTGCAGGGACACGACCCCGAAAGTGTTGTCTATTTCAAGAACATTATGGTCAAACCCCTGCCGTAAGGTCTGACCCCACTGGCCGCGTCCCAGTTCAGCAGGGCCGGGACGTATGAAAGCGGGTCGCTCATAACAGCCCCGTACGTATTATCGGACACATAGACGAAACGCCAAAAGTCTGATCAAAACAATCAGGCTTTTGGCGTTTTTTTGCGGTTCATCCCAAACAATGCACGCCAAATTCGTAAAACCGCTTAAGTCCTATCGATTCAAGACCGAAATATATGGCGGCATCGCGTTTGATGCGAAACAAATGCGATAGCCAAACCCCTTATTGGGGAGTTTTTATAACCAAATACAAATAAAAAATGACGTCCATGCCGACGAAAAAGGAGCAAATGCGTCCTAAATTTGAGAAAGGTGACATCCGTCACGCTGTTGCATGGGGTGGCGGAAAAACCCGTTGCTGGATGGTCTTGGTCCTGATTTTTGCTTCTGCTCACGCCGTTGCCGCTGATTTTACCTCAACGGTGAGCGGCGTATCCGCCCAGGCCAAAACCCCAGAGCAGGTCGAATACGAACTTAAGGCGGCTTTTATATATAATTTTATGCGGTTTATTGAGTGGCCCGCTGAAAAACAGGAGGCAAATCAAACCTATCAGGCAAAAAAACAAACGCCCCTTCAAGGCGAAACGCCGTCTGCACCTCCATTGATGATCGGCATTATCGGGGAAAATCCGTTTGGTCAGGCATTTATCCCTGTTTTGGATCGGAAAATCAATAACCGAAAGATTGAACTTGTGGAGATTGATCGCTTCGAAATCTATGCCGCCGGAGCAAAGAGCATAGAAGAAGCGGCCCAAGCCTATCGTAAAAAATACGCTGCCTTGCTGCAGCGCTGCGATATTTTGTTTTTTTGCTCCTCAGAAGCACAATATCTCGACATCCTCCTTCCGATGACCACCGGCAGCGCTGCCGCTACCATCAGCGACATCCCAGAGTTCACCCTTCGCGGCGGAATGATTGAATTCGTCACCGAAAATAACCATCTGCGATTTGACATTCATCTTGCCCATGTGGAAAAGGAAAAATTGACCATTCGTTCTCAACTTCTCGAACTGGCTCGCCGCATCTGTAAAAAACCCAACGACAAGCAAATAGGCTAACGCCGCACAGTACCCAGGGAGAACCATAGATTTATGCCCGCACGCAGCCGAACGATTCGTGAGAAACTGATTCTTGTCATTATGGCCGGTTGTCTGCCCTCGCTGGTCATCACCGGTAGTGCTTTCAGTTACTGGAATTATCTGTCGTTTCGCAACAGCCACATTCGTTCGCTTCGGACGCAGGCAAAAATGACCGCACAAAACTGCAGTGCGGCGGTTATGTTCAACGACGCCAACCGCGCCGCCGAAACGCTGCAAACTTATTGGGCCAATGCCTCCATCACCAACGCCTGTGTCTATACCCCCGAAAAAGACCGTTTTGCCACCTATATACGACCCACTTATAAAGGGGCCATAGGCTCGCCCATCGAACCGGAGGGTTTTCGTCTGGAAAATGGAACATTAACTGTATTTGAGCCGATTCGAATTGACGATGAATGGCTCGGCACCTTGGTAGTACAATCGGACCTGGGTGAGCTAAAAAGCCATCTTACCAACAACATTTCGGCCATGGGAATCATCATCGGCATTGGAGGGTTAATCGCCTATCTGCTGTCGCTTCGGCTGCAAGGGCTGATTTCCGGCCCGATTCTCTCGCTGGTTCAATTGACGCGGCACGTCTCGGCCGAAAAAGACTATTCCCAGCGAGCCGTGGTGTCTTGTCACGATGAGATCGGAACACTCATTGAATCGTTCAATGAGATGCTCGATGTCATTGGACACGAAATCGATCAACGACGTCAGACCCAGCAGGAATTGGAACGCCACCGCGACAACCTGGAAGAGATGGTGCAGCAACGCACCGCCGAGCTGAAAAACGCCAATCGGCAATTGAGAATAGCGGCTGAACGCGCCAATCTGATGGCCAAACAGGCCAACGACGCCAACCAAGCCAAAAGCGAGTTTTTGGCCAATATGAGTCATGAGATTCGCACGCCCATGAACGCCATTATCGGCTTCAGCGAGCTGCTGGCCGAAGAAGACCTGACCGACCATCAGCAAATGTTTGTGAAAACCGTCTTAAGCAGTGGGCGCAACCTGCTCAAACTGATCAACGATATTCTGGATTTTTCGAAAATAGAGGCCGGCAAACTCAAAACCGAGATTGTTCAAGTGGAACTGGAGCCGTTTTTAAGTGAATTAGATTCCTTCCTGCGTCCGTTAACCTTTGAAAAGAATCTCCACTTTGAGATTCTGCGGTGCAGTCCGCTGCCGGCCATAATTTACACCGACCCGGTGCGGGTTCGTCAGTGTCTGATTAACCTGACCGGCAATGCACTTAAATTCACCGAGACCGGACACGTCTTTATCAATGTTGATGTAGAACGCATTCGCGATAAAGACTTTATCCGCTTCGATGTGGAGGATACCGGCGTGGGAATCCCCCAAGAAAAACAGGCCCAGATATTTGAGGCCTTCACACAAGCCGACAGTTCTACCACCCGCAAATACGGCGGAACCGGCCTGGGACTGACCATCACGCGGCAACTGGCCGGGCTGCTCGGCGGCACATTACGGCTTAAAAGCGAAGTGGGCAAAGGATCGGTCTTTAGCCTGCGTATTCCGGCCGGCATCGACGTGACCCAGACCCCAACAACCGACCCCTACAGCGCAGCAGGGCAATTGTCTGATCTAACAGACACAGAGGCCGTAGCCGCCAAACACCCCCGCCTGTCCGGCAGGATTCTTGTTGCTGAGGACTCCGCCGCCAATCAGGCATTGATTCGAGCGATGCTGGCACGGATGGGCCTTATCGTGGAGATTGCCGAAAATGGGCAGGAAGCCCTCGAATGGCTCGAAAAAGAAACCTTCGACGTGGTATTGATGGACATGCAAATGCCGGTCATGAACGGCTATGATGCCACACGAAGCATCCGCCGCAACGGCTGGACGCTGCCGGTGGTTGCCCTGACCGCTCACGCGATGAAAGGCGACGATCAGAAATGCCTTGAGGCCGGCTGCAATGAGTACTTGTCCAAGCCGATCGACCGCGACAAACTCCGATCCGTCCTGATGAAGTATTGTTCCGCCTCGGCACCTGCTGCAGACAGATAAAGGCCCTGTGGGGCCAAAACCGGCTCAAGGGCATCTGCCGCGCAAGCAGCGGCGACGCTTTCCCCAAAAACCGCTCGCTGCCTGCCATTTTCTTCATTATTCATTTTGGGCTTATCCTTGACCTTGTGTCCGGCTTGCGATACAGTACGGCTCGAGAACGCTATCAACAGATTCTAAACAGCAGGACACAACAACCATGGCACAAGACGAACAGGTATTGGTGATTCGGCGGGATGCGCTGGAACAAACCGGGATGTTTCAGGGGCTTGCGTTTGATGTAACGCCTCGGCTGGAGCGGCTCTTTGCGCCGGGGACGGCATGCTTTATGCCCCGCGCCAACGCCGAGCAAGACCCTGCCTACAAGCAGTTGATTCCCTATGTCATCCTGCGTTGCGGCGATCGCACCCTCAGCTATGTCCGCGGCAAGCGAGGCGGCGAAAGTCGGCTGGTCGGCAATCGCTCCATCGGCATCGGCGGTCATATCAACCCGATCGATGAACTGGCCCTGTTTTCCGACCTGCGCGAGACCTATCTCAACGCCGTGCAGCGCGAAGTCGAAGAGGAAATCCACGTTCAGGCCAATTACACCGATCGCATCGTCGCCTTGATCAACGACGATTCCAATGCCGTCGGCTCGGTGCATTTGGGCGTGGTGCATCTCTGGACGCTCGACAGCGAGGCCGTCGAAAAACGCGAACAAATGATCACACAGATGGGCTTTCTAAGCACGGACGAACTGCAGGCGGTGCGCGACACAATGGAAACATGGTCGCAATTGTGTCTGGATGGCCTGCTTGTAAAATAAATAACGCGATAGCGCAGGAGCTGACCCCCTCCGACAGCGATTCCGGGCATTTTCCCCTTTCCAAAACAAGACGATGACCTGTCAGCAGCTGTCCATACTCAATAGGTGTTTCAGTCGTGCCGTGCGGTTTTGACTTCTTGGGGATACCCGGCTTTTTTTGTTTCCTCTATTTTATCTATTTCCGGCTGTTTTTCTGTTTAATGCAGTCGATGACTTTTCCTGGCCTGGTGTTTTTGTTTGAAAACCGCCCCAAAGGCGGCGATAATACCCGCTGCGCAGAATCAGTCCTGACACTAATCGGCGGTCGCAGCGACGCGATCCGTTGCCGGCCGTAAGATGTCGCGTTGTTATACAGGTCGCATTACCGGAAAACATCAAGATGAGCCAGATGATTTTTACTGCGATGATGCTGCCGGCTGCGTCGCTGGCGGTGTGTGCGGTGCTGACCGCGGCGGTACGAACCCAGGCGGTGCGGCGGTCGTTTGTGGCACGCCCGCAGCA